>DATKFF010000354.1:0-7934 GCA_035511595.1 Solirubrobacteraceae bacterium
GAGCTCGTGACCGCGTCGTTGGCGTGCCCGCTGTGTCTGTGCAGCGAACAGGTCGAGTGGGAGCTGCGAGCGGGTGGGTACGATCCATCGGTGCAATGCACATGCCCACGCTGCGAGCGACGCTGGAGCGTGTTCATGATGCCCCACCAGGCGTTGCGATTGGGGTTGATGGAACTAAGCGCCAAGTAGCGGCCCGTGGATAGGACCGTGAACTCGCGCGGACCAGCGGGCGAGCGGGCGGGTGTAAACGTCGAATCGCTCGAGCTGTTCGTCGAGCTGCTCTCGCAGGCCGACGCGGCCTCGACCGGAGACGAGTTCTACGGGCGTCTGTGCGAGGCGGTGTGCCGGCTCGTGGGGATGCGCCGGGCCGTGATCTTCCGCTACGACACGTCGCGGCGGCGGGTCCGTGCCGCCGGTGCACATGGGCTCGCGCTCGAGCAGCTGGCGGGCGCGCACGTCACGGTGGAATCCGCGCCGATCGCGGCGCGGGCGCTCGAGGAGGACAGCGTGATCGAGGTCACCGGCGACGTCACGGGCGAGTTCCCGGCCGAATACGCGGGCCTGGTGAGCGAGCCAGTCCGGCTCGTCTGTGCCCCGATGGCGGCGGCCGGCCTGGCGATCGGCGTGATCCTCGCCGACCGCCCGCTGTCGGCGCCGCCGCTCGAGGATGCCGAGCGGCACCTGCTGTGGACGCTGGGCAAGGCAGCCGCGCTCGTCTCGGTCACGAGGATCATCGCGACGCAGGCGGAGAAGTCGCACCAGCTGCAACAGCGGATCGACCTCGCTCGTGAGATCCACGAGGGCGTGGTCCAGCGCCTGTTCGGGGTCTCGATGGCGCTCGACGGCGACGGCGATCTGCCGCACGACGCGCGCGTGAGGTGCGCCGACGAGACGCAGGCGGCGCTCGCCGATCTGCGCACGGCGCTCCAGCGACCGCTCGGCCGGGCGCCGCGCAAGACCGCGACGACGTTCATCGCCGAGGTCGAGCGGCTCGCGCGCGTGCACCCCGACCTCGGGGTGACGCTCGAGCCGGGAAGCGTCACGGAAGTGCCGCCGGCACTCGAGCCGCTCGCCCAGTCGGTACTCGCCGAAGCGGTCCGCAACGCCCACAAGCACGCGCGCCCCACTCGGGTCAGCGTTCGCGTCGGGCACAGCGACGGCACGTTCGTGGTCGAGGTCGCAAACGACGGGGTCCAGGGGCAGCGCCGCCGGGCCGGGATGGGTCTGCGCCTGGCAGGGCTCGAAGCGCTCCAGAGCGGCGGCGTGGTCGAGTTCGGCGAGCGTGACCCAGGCACCTGGCAGGTCCGCCTGGTCGTGCCCGACGATGGCTGAGGCGACGCGCAGTCCCGAGCGCCTGCGGGTGCTCGTGGTCGACGATCACGACGTCGTCCACTGGGGGTTCCGCCTGATGCTGACCCAGCAGCCGTGGGTCGAGCGCTGCCTGATCGCCCGCACGGGTCGCGAAGCGCTCGCGCTCGCGACCCGCTACAGCCCGCACGTCGCGATCGTCGACCTGTTCATCGGCGAGGAGTCCGGTGCCGAGGTCTGCGCGCAGCTCCGCGCGACCGTCCCCTCGACCCGCGTCCTGCTGTTCTCCGGTGCCGGGGATATCTCCCCTCACGCCGCCCGTGCCGCGGGCGCCTCCGGCTTCGCCCACAAGGACTGGCCTGCGCGACGGATCGCGGCCGCCGTCCACGCCGTCGGCCTCGGTAAGACGACGTTCGAGCACCACGAGCCCCCGACAGCGCTCGGCCTCTCAGAGCGAGAGCGCGCGGTGCTTGCGCTGATGGCCTCCGGGGCGACGAACCCCGAGATCGCGGCGCAGCTTCACCTCTCGAAGCACACGATCAAGGAGCACACGAGCGCGGTCTATCGAAAGCTCGGGGTGCGCAATCGCACCGAGGCCGTCGACCGGGCACAGCGTCTCGGTCTGGCCTCGCCACCAGTGGCGGCTCGGGCCGAGGACTGACCCGGGCCTATTTGGCCGCGCTGGACAGGAACAACACCAGCGCCTTGATCTGCGTCGGGCTGAGCGTCTTGCCGAACGTGTTCGGCATCACCCCGGAGGTGTAGCCCGAGGGGATGTATGCGTACGGATTGACGATCGCCGTGTTGATGCACTTGTCGAGGGTCGCGCCGCGGATCTTCTGCGAGGCGGGCAGCGCGCAGTCGCTCTTCAGGCGCGTGTCCAGATTCGGGCCGACCGTCCCGGAGGTGCCTGCGGCCGCCAGCGTGTGGCAGGCCCCGCACCCTCCGACGCCGGTGAACACCGTCTTGCCTGCCGCCGGTGTCGCCGCGACCGTCTGCTGCACCGCGGTCAGGAGCGCCCCGGTGTCCTGGCCGGGCTTGGCGGCGACGGCGCCGACGTACGCGGCCACGTCCTGAGCCGCCTGCCCCTTGTAGAGCATCGCCGGCATCAGGGCGCCGCTGTCGGTGTTGGCGTTCGGATACTGGATCCAGTAGTCCACCAGCCCCTGGATCGAGGTGCTCTTGATCCCGTCGGCACGGTCCTGGCGGAAGGCCACGTCGAGGTTCGGGCCGATGTTCCCGGTCGTGTTCGCGTGGCTGAGCGTGTGGCAGGCGCCGCACTTCGTCACGAACAGCTGTTTGCCGTGCACCAGGTTGGCGGTCGGGTGCTTGAGCGTGCAACCGCCCAGCGCGATCATCAGCAGCGCGATCGGTACCAGCGCAGGGAGGCTTCGGGAACGTCGGACAACGCCTCTCATGAGCGCGGCACTCTATCCAAGCGAGCGGTAGCATGGCGTCGAATGAGGACGCGCCAGAAGTACCGCATGCGGACGCCCTCCACCGGCCGAGAGATCATCATCGAAGCGGAGCCCGATCGGGTCTACGTCGACCGCGAGACCGGCGAGGAGCTCGAAGTCGTCGCGGAGCTGCTGCCGCTGGCCCCCACGCCCTCGGAGCTGCCGTGGGCGATCGAGAACCTGCGGTTCTGCAACTGGTGCGATCAGCTCTCCCAGAAGGACCTGAACGACTGCCCGCATTGCGGCAGGCGGATGGAGCCGCTTGAGCGCTGAACGCTCGCGAAGGTATCGGAGGAGTCGGGCGATGATCAGGAAGCTTGTGCTGCTGTGCGCCCCGCTCGCGCTCTCGGGTGCGCTCGCCGCGTGCGGCGGTGGGGCGTCGACCGCGGCCGACACCTCGGGCGCGCCGCCACTGACGGTCCCCACCTCGACCGTCGCGGCAGCTCCCGCGACCCCCACGACGACGACCTCGACGACCACCACCAGCACCACCACGACGCCCGCCAGCTCGTCTTCGAGCGGGTCCTCGAGCAGCTCGGGCTCGGGCGGTTCGAGCGCCAGCGGCGGCACCGGCTCCGGCTCGGGCGGCGCGAGCCCGTCGAACACCGGCGGCGCGTCCTCCGGGACCGGCGGTTCGACCTCCGGCACGGCCGGCTCGGGCTCGTCGGGCTCCGGCAGCGGCGGCGCGGGCCTCGGCCCGTTCTGCCAGCAGAACCCCGGCGCCTGCTAGCGCAGCGGCCGCGCTTCGGCCGCGATTCACCTCAAATTGCATTGCTGCGCTAGATCGCCGCGCGTCCACCCATCTGCGCCAGGTGTTCGCGAAGCTGGGCGTCAAGTCGCGAGTTGAGCTCGCAAGGCTTGCCACGGACCGCAAGGACGAGCGCGCCCCCGAGGTCGCTCGCGCCAGCCCGACAGCCTGACCTTCCATGAGAAGTAATCGCATGGTCGAGCGATGCGGGTCCGGCCGTACCCTTGGACTCTCGGTCCAGATCGCCAGAAAGGCGGAGCATGCTCTTCTTCTACGTCATCAAGCAGTACGAGCGCGCAGTTGTGTTTCGGCTCGGGAAGGTCACCGGCGAGGCACGCGGACCGGGGCTGATCTTCATCGCGCCGTTCGCCCAGCGGATCGATCGCGTGTCGTTGCGGATCGTGACGATGCCGATCCAGTCGCAGGGGATCATCACCAAGGACAACGTCAGCATCGACGTGTCTGCGGTGGCGTACTACCGGGTGGAGGATCCCGTCCGGTCAGTAGTTGCGATCGAGAACGTCGAAGCCGCGATCAGCCAGATCGCCCAGACGACGCTTCGGGCCGTCGTGGGGCGCCACACGCTAGATGAGTTGCTGTCCGATACGGACGCCATCAATCAGAACATCCGTGAGATCCTCGACGTGCAGACCGAGGAGTGGGGCATCAAGGTCACCGTCGTGGAGCTCAGGGACATTCAGCTGCCCGACAGCATGCAGCGCGCAATGGCGCGACAGGCCGAGGCCGAGCGTGAGAAACGCGCGAAGATCATCGCCGCCGAGGGCGAGGCGCTCGCCGCGGGCGAGCTCGCCACCGCCTCGGACGTGATGATGGCCCACCCGCTCGCGCTCCAGTTGCGCAATCTCCAAACGCTCGTGGAGGTCGCGGTCGACAAGAACTCCACGGTCGTCTTCCCTGCTCCGCTGATGAGCACGATCGCGGAACTGGCGGCATTCCTCGAACGTGAGCGCACAGCCGCCGGCGAGCCGACCGCCAACCTCGGTTCCCCGACTGATTCGGCGAGTGGCGGCTGATGGCGTCATCAACGCCGCTCGGAAAATCGCCCGGGCCGCGCGGGTGCCGTAGTTCTCCCACGCCTCAGCGTCGAGGACCTCCACTTGTGAGATGAGGTAAGCGCTCACGGACTCCCTCCCAGCGTTGAACGTCGTCGGCAGAGAGCGTGGCTTCAAATCGCGTCACCGGCATCGCACGGCCGAGCGAGATTTAGTGAGCGTGCCGCTAGTGAACCGGGTTCGCGCCCAGCGGGTAGAAGACCTCAGTCGCCGAGTACTCGAGCCGGGTGCCCGGGTAGTCGCACTTGTAGTTCGCGGTCTGCGCGCTCGTCAGCTGCGCCTGGCTGGTCGCCGGCGGCCCCGAGCAGTTCGAGCTGCGGCTCTGCCGGTAGGCGAACTTCTTGCCGTTGACGTCGATTGTCAGCACCGGGGCCCAGGTCGGGGTGGTCAGCGCGATCACGTCACCCGGCTTGACCTCGAGCGTCGTCTCGAGCGGGATCTGGACGACCGAGCCGAGATACGGCTCAACGTGGTAGATCGGGCTTTCGGCGACGACCGTCCAGCTGAAATCGGTCTTCTTGCCGCCACCGGGGCGCAGCACCGTGATCGCGATCCGGGTGGTCCCGCCGTAGGTCGCGTCGAGGTAGTGAATGAACGACTTGCGCGTCGACTTGTTGGTCGAGAGGTTCGAGAGGCCGACGGTGAACGACGTGATCCGCCCGGCCTGCCTGACCGTGGTCGGATACGTCGCGCCGTCGCGCAGCGTCTCCAGCGCGGTGACGCGCGTGAGGATGATCGTGCACTGCGCGGCGGGCAGAGTCGGGGGGCAGCTCGGGGCGACCAGCGGGGACTTCGTGGCGCCCAACTCGGTGTACGCCGCGTACGCCGCGGCCGGGAAGGCAACCGCAGCAAACGCCACCGCGGCCGCCACCGGCCAGCGTGATGTTCGTCTCATGCTCCCCATTCAACACGACCAGGGGCTCGCAGTTGCGCGCCGCAACGGCTCTTGCGCGAAGCGGCGTGCACCGACGGGCACGCAAAAGCAGCGGCCGTCGGCTGCCAAGGAGAAGGTGGGAAGGGGCGAGTGCTTAGAGCTTGGTGACGTTTACGGCCTTGGGGCCCTTGGGCCCCTCTTCCGGCTCGTAGGAGACCTTCGTCCCCTCCGCAAGCGAGCGGTAGCCGTCTCCGGCCACCCCGGTGAAATGGACGAACAGGTCACGCCCGCCATCGTCGGGGGTGATGAAGCCGAAGCCCTTGTCGTCGCTGAACCACTTGACGGTACCCGTTGGCATTACTTCCCCTTGCTGTTACTGCTGTCGAACGGTTCGGAGTGCCCTCAGGCCCCCCCAAACGCCGAAAACCTATCAGGGCGGCCCCGCATACGATTTTTCGGCCGCATGGGGTCACCGTGCGGGTGCCGTCGCCCTAGCTGAGTGCCTCCGCGGCGGCCGCGATTTCGCCCGGATCGCCGGGACCCGGCGTCCACGGCAGTTGCAGCGGATCACCCGCGTAACGCGGAATTACGTGGATGTGAAAATGGAACACCGTCTGCCACGCTGCGCGCCCGCACGAGTTCAACAGGTTGACCCCGTCGGCCCCCAGGCGATCCGGCATCCGCCTCGCGAGCCGCTGCGCCGCGACGATCGTCGCCTCGAGATCCTCGGCCTCGATCTCGAGCAGGTCGCGAGCGTGGCGCCGCGGGACGACCAGCGCATGGCCGCGGGTGGCGGGCTGGATGTCCATGAACGAGATCGTCATGTCGTCCTGGTCGACGATCGTCGCGGGCAGCTCCCCCGCGATGATCCTGCAGAAGATGCAGTCCGCGTCGGTCACGGCCTGGACCCTACCGATCCGTCCTCGAGCAACTGCCGGGCGCGCTCGACGGCCTCGTCTCTGGATCCAATCTCGTGCGCGAAGCTCGCCTCCTCGAGCTCGGCGAGGATCCGCCCGAGCATCGGGCCCGGGGCGACGTCGAGCGCCCGGGCCAGCTCGTCACCGCGCAGCGGCGGGCGCGGGGGGTCCGCGATCCACTCGAGCGCCTCGCCGAGCATCTGGTCGGCGAGCTTCAGGTGCTTGGCGATCGCCTCGTCGGAGCGATCGCCGCGGGTCGCCAGCCGATCCGCGACGCTCAGCACGGTGACGTCGACCTGGACCGGGTCGGTCGCCCGCAGGTACCGGTAGATCGCCCGCCGCGACAGCGGCATCTCGTGCACGAGGAACCCCAGGCGCAGGTGGTCTTGGGCCAGCGCCGCGACGTGCTCGCCGAGGCGTTCGCTCGCGCGCAGGCGGGTCAGGAGCTCACGTGAGGTCTCGCTGCCGGCGGCGTCGTGGCCGATGAACGTGACCCGCCCCTCGGCGGTCACCTCGCGAGTCTGCGGCTTGGCGATGTCGTGCAGCAGCGCGCCGAAGCGGAGCGCCTGCCAGCGGGTCAGCTCGTTGGCGAGCGGACGCGACATGAACTCGCTGACCGCAGCGGCGTGGGCGCCGAGCGCGCGCTCCGGACCGCGCTCGAGCTCGATCGCCTCACCCAGGACGGCGAGCGTGTGCTCATAGACGTCGAGGTGATGGAACCGGCTTTGCTCGATCCCGTGCAGGGCCTCTAGCTCCGGCAGCACGACGGCCGTGATCGCCAGCTCGTCGAGCAGCCGGATCCCCTCGACCGCCCGGTCGGCGACGATCATCCGCTTGAGCTCGGCGAACACCCGCTCGGGCGCGACGGTGTCAAGCAGGGGGGCGTCACGCGCGGCGGCCTGCGCGGTCTCCCGCTCGGGCGAGAAGTCAAGCTCGGTGGCAAGCCGCGCCAGCCGAAGAACGCGCAGCGGATCCTGCGTGAACGCGCCGGGCGAGACCATCCGCAGCCGGCGCTCCTTGAGATCGCGTAGGCCGCCGAACGGATCGATCAGCCCGCCCCCTTGCAGGGGCTCGGCGATCGCATTCACGGTCAGGTCTCGGTTCGCGAGGTCGGCCTCGATCGAGCCACCCGCGACGGGCAGCAGGTCGACCTGCCAGCTGCGGTCGCGGGCCACGACCCGCCACGTGCGAAACCCTTCGGAAAGTTCGAACGCATGGCCGGACGCCGCCCGGGCAAGCCGGCGCGCCACCTCACGCGGCTCGTCCTCCAGCGCGATGTCGTAGTCGGCGGTGGGCCGCCCCAGCAGCCGGTCGCGAAGCGTCCCGCCCACGAGCCAGGCGCGCTCGACGATCGGGCGGAGCGCCTCGAGCGGGTCGACCGCGTCGCCCCTCACGCCGGCTCTCCATCGCGGTGAAAGACCCGCGGGACGCGCCGTGAGACGCCGCACAGGATCTCGTAGTTGATCGTCCCGATCCGCCGCGCCAGCTCCTCCGCGGTCTGGCGCTCGCCGCCGTTGCGGCCGATGATCGTCGCCGCCTGGCCGGCCTCGACCGTGG
>DATKFF010000355.1:0-4256 GCA_035511595.1 Solirubrobacteraceae bacterium
GCCTCCGTCAGCGAGATCTGCATCCGCCCCTCCCACGCGGGAACCGCCGACAGGGGCACGTGCGTGAAGGTGTGATTGCCGATCTCGTCGCCGTCGTGGACGAGCGTCTTGACGATGTTCGGGTAGCGCGCGGCCTGGCTACCGATCTCGAAGAAGGTCGCCGCGACGCCGGCGCGCCGGAGCTCCGCGGCGATCCGCAGCGTCCACTGCGGGCTCGGCCCGTCGTCGAACGTCAGCGCGATCCGCCGGCCCGGCGGTGGCTCGGCGCCGATAAGTCTGTCGCCGCGGGCGACCAGCACCGGCGGCTTGCCGGCCAGCGGGGCAACCTGCGACCCGGCCGGCTCCGACGTCGACCCGATCGTGTGCGTGGCGAAGCCCTGGAATCCGATCACCACCAGGAGCACAAGCAGACAGAAGCCGAGCAGCCGCCAGTGCGCGGGCGGGTTCCAGATCCGCTGCGGCACCCGCCGGGACCGCAGACGCATGGCCCGCGGCGGGACCTCGTCCTCAGCACTCTCGGCCTGCCGCTCGGCGGCCGGGTCAGCCGTTTGCGGCATTGACGTGTCCGTGGGTGACGGTCTGTCCGGGCGCCGACCCGGACTGTCCGTGCGTCGGGGTCGTGGCGGTTGTGGTCGCGGCTGTCGAGGTCGTCGTGGCCTTCGTATGTCCCGGCGACGAACTCGACTTCAGATGGCCGGGCGTCGAGCTCTTGCGGACCTGGCCCGGCGCGGCGCTGTTGCCGTGGGTGGCCGCCGTGGTCCCGTTCTGGGCACCGGTGGCGGTGGTTGCGGCAGCCGTCGAGGACTGGGTGTGGTGTCGATTCTTGCTTGCGGCGGCGTGCGTGCCGGCGTGTCTGGAGCCGGCCGCCGGACGAATCGCCGTTGTCGTGTGTCCTGCGCCGGCCTGACCCCGCCCAGGCGCTTGCTGGCGGCTTGCGGCGGCCGCGCTGGCCGACGGAGTCGCGCGCGCCCGGGCGACCTGGGAGGCACGGACCGCGGGCGTGATCGGTGCCGGGGCCTGCGCGAGCGAGTGCCCGAGCGGAAGGTCGCCGGCCGGCAGGATCCCAAGCCCCGCCAGCGCCAGGCCCAAGAACCACAGCAGGAATACGACCGCGACGGCTCGGCCGCCGCGGGCGAGCATCCGCGCCCGCCTGCCCGAAGGATCCGCCAGCACCGCTGCGGGCGGCGGCGCGGCCTCCCTGCCTCGAAGGTCGACGATCTCGGCCATCGCACCGACAACGGGAGCGAAACTCGGAAGTTAGGGGCTACAGCGCCCGGCGGCCCACGAGCGCACGCCCGAGCGTCAGCTCATCGGCGTACTCGAGGTCGGCGCCGACCGGGAGCCCGCTGGCCAGCCGCGTCACGGTCACCTCGGGGAGAGCTGCACGGAGGCCGTCGGCGATGTGCAGCGCGGTCGCCTCACCGGTCGTCGTCGGGTTGGTGGCGATCACCACCTCGCGAACGCCGCCGTCGCCGACGCGCGCGTACAGCTCGGCGATCTTGAGGTCCTCGGGGTCGATTCCGTCGATCGGCGAGAGCGCTCCCCCCAGCACGTGGTAGCGCCCGCGAAACTCGTGCGTGCGCTCGATCGAGATCACGTCGGAGGGCTCCTCGACGACGCAGATCAGCTCGGGGTCACGGCGCTCGTCCGAGCAGATCCGGCAGCGCGGCCCGTCGGCGAGGTTGAAGCACACCTCGCACAGGCCGATCCGCGCCTTGACTTCACGGATCGCCTCGGCCAGCGCGAGCGCGTCCTCGTCGCTCGAGCGCAGCAGGTGGAACGCAAGCCGCTGGGCGGTGCGGCCGCCGACCCCGGGGAGCTTTGACAGCTCGGTGATCAGCCGCTGTACAGGCGGGGCGTACATCGTCATTCAGGCTACGGGTCGCCTCGGCGCGATTTACATCCCGGGCAGCCCGAGGCCGCCGAGGCCACCGGCGATTCCGCCGAGCTTCGCCGACGCGAGCTCCTGGGCTGAGCGCAGCGCCTCGTTGATCGCCGCGAGCACCATGTCCTGGAGCAGCTCCACGTCCTTGGGGTCGACTGCCTCGGGGTCGATCGTGATCGACTTGATCGTCAGGTCGCCGGTCACCTTGACGGTGACCATCCCGCCGCCGGCCGAGGCTTCCACCACCTCGTCCTTGAGCGACTCCTGCGCAGCGAGCATCTCCTGCTGCATCTTCTGGGCCTGCTTGAGCAGCTGCTGCATGTTGGGTTGGGGCATCAGGTGGTCCTCGTCTCGCCTTGGTCGGGTTCGTGTTCGAGGATCTCCTCTGCGTCGAACTCCTCGAGAAAGCGCCTCACGAGCTCCTCGCCGGAGAGCACCTCCGCCGCGGATGACTCATCGGGATCCTTAACATCGCGCAGCTCGTAACGGAGCGCCAGGCGCTGGCCGGTGACGGCGCTCAGCGCCTCCGCGGCGGCGCGCCGGTAGTCGTCCTGCTCGGCCTTGCGCTTGAGGAACGAGGCGCCGCTCGGAAACGCAAGCGTCAGCTCACGCTCGCCGACGGCGATCGGGCGGCACGCCTCGAGCGCCCCCGCCAGCATCGGGTTGCCGGTCCGGACAAGGTCGACCACCGCGGGCCACGAGCTGACGGCGGCGTCGAGCTCGAGGCCGCCGTTGGGTTGTGGGGACTCTTGGGCCCGCGAGAGCGGTGCGGGCGCCGCGGCCGGCTCCCGGGCGGCGGGATCCGCGGCCTCGGCCACCTCGCGTGCGGGTGCCGAGGACGCGGGTCCCGGCGCACGAGTTGCCACTGTCGGTGTCCCACCTTCGAGCCTCTCGATCCGCGCCATCAGCGCCGCCGTCGTCGGATCGAGCTCCGGCGCGGCCGCCTTGACGAGGACGAGCTCCAGCTGGATCCGCGCCTGTGATCCGTTGGCGGTCGCCTCGAGCGCGCCGGCGATGAGGTCGAGCAGGCGCACGGCGTCGGTGCGTGACAGCGCCGCCGCCTGGGCGGCGAGGCGCTGGTCGCGCTCCGGCGTGACCCTCAGCTCGGGCGGCACCTCGTCGAGCACCTGAACCGCGAGCAGCTCGCGGCCGTGGACCTCGAGGTCGCGAAGCACCTGGCCGGGGTCGCGCCCAGACTCGCCGAGCTTTGCCGCGGCGCGCAGCGCCTGCGCCGGATCGCGCGCGACCACCGCGTCGAGCGCCTCGAACAGCTGCTCTGAGTCGGTGACGCCGAGCACCGCGAGCACGTCGGCCGCCTCGATCGTCCGTCCCCCGGCGTAGGTGACGAGCTGCTCGAGCGTCCCGAGCGCGTCCCGGAAGCTCCCGGTGGCATGGCGCGCGATCAGCGCCACGGCGCCTGGCTCGACGTCGATCTGCTCGGTCTCCACGACGCGGGAGAGGACCGCGACCACCTGCTCGACGGCCGGCCGCGCGAAGTCGAAGCGGTGGCAGCGGTCGACGACCGTCGGCAGCACCTTCTGAGCCTCGGTGGTGGCGAGCACGAAGATCGTCCGTGGCGGCGGCTCCTCGAGCGTCTTCAGGAAGGCGTTCCAGGCCTGCGGCGAGAGCATGTGCGCCTCGTCGAGGATGTAGACCTTGTGGCGCCCGGACACGGGGGCGTAGGCGACCTTCTCACGCAGGTCCCGGATGTCGTCGACCGAGTTGTTCGAAGCCGCGTCCATCTCGATCACGTCCAGCGACGTGGCGCTCGCGATCGCCGCGCACGACTCGCATTTCCCGCACGGCGATGTCGTCGGCCCATCGACGCAGTTCAGGCACGCGGCGAGGATCTTGGCCATGCTCGTCTTCCCGGTCCCCCGCGAGCCCACGAACAGGTAGGCGTGATGGACCTTGCCCTGCTCGACGGCGTTGCGCAGCGTGCGCACGACGTGCTCCTGGCCGATCACGTCGTCAAACGTGCGCGGGCGGTGGCGGCGGTATAGGGACGGGCCGGTGGACACTATGGATCGAGTCTAGTCGCGGATCCAGCCGCGGCCGTGGCGCGAAAAGCGGACCGTGCACCCTCCTTCGAGGCCGGTTCCCGAGGCGCTGCCACCGTCTTAAGGCTCCGATCCGGCGCTCCCGCGGCGCCTGAGGGTGACCGCTTAAGGCTGCTTCCTTCCGGACCTGACCTGGTTCACGGGCCTTCACCGCCACGGGACCGGGCCATCAACACCTCGTGACGGGGCGCTGACCTCGGGGCCTGGGCCCCTGGGGAGGGGATTCAGCCCCGCTAGAGCGGATTGCGGGTACAGGGCACCGCTAGCACCCCGCCTAGCACGGTCCGTTCGGGATCCTAGCGCGGCCGCGG
>DATKFF010000356.1:0-2593 GCA_035511595.1 Solirubrobacteraceae bacterium
CGGGCAGCATGGCGAGCCCGTAGACGCGCTTGACCTCGGGGTCGTAGCCCGCGTTTCTGAGCGCCTCATGGGCGGCCCCGCACGGATGCCCGCCCGGGCGCGGTGCCGGCCTCCAGGTGCCGTAGCAGACGTAGAGCTTCATCGATCGCCCTCCTTACTTCTCTCCCTGGTAGCTCTGGGGGTGGGACTCGAACCCACAACCTAACGGTTAACAGCCGTTTGCTCTGCCGATTGAGCTACCCCAGATTTCGGTGTATTGGGCCTGCCGACTAGTTATGTGAACTAAGCATCGGGCGGCTCTGTGCGAACTGTATCGGGAAGACTCGCCGCTCCGATCTCCACCTCGACGTGACAGTTTCCGCAGAGGAGAACGCATTTTTTAGCCTCCTCACGGAGCCTGGCCAGTGAGTGCGTCACACCAAAGCTGCTGAGCCCGAGACGCTTGCGCTTCGGATCCAGATGATGGAACTGCAACGCCTGGAGGTGGCGCGAGTAACCGCAGACGGCACAGCGGCCGCCGGCCTCCTCGACCAATATCGCCTTCACCTTCTGGCGGTGTCGGACCACCGATTCAGTTCGACACTGCTTGCAGCGGTAGTAGCCGCGGCCCTCGAGAACGAACTCCGTGTCCCCATGACTCCGGCAGGACATCGTGACTGTCAGCAGCCCGGCGTTCTTGGCCGCCCGCGCGACCATCATTCTCTCACCGCGCGCCCTCGCCGTCCGAAAGCCGTGGACCCTCATCCAGTGCCGCACGGTCCCCTTACTGAGGCCTACTTGCGCAGCGATCTCCGCGATCGTCATCCCCCCCTCCACAAGAACCTCCAGCCGCTCCTTCTCGAGGCCACCCTTCGCCGCGTGCTTCTCGGCGTACGGCGACCTCAGCCCGTGCTTCGCGACCCAGTACGACACCGTCGACGGGTCCTTCCCGAAGCGCTTCGCGATTCCTTCGATGCTCTCGCCCTGCGCGAGGAGCAGCTCGAGTGATTGCTTGTCCATGTTCGATCCTTTCTTGCTCGTGATCGAACACATGTTCCCGGCTGGAGCGGACGGAAAGGGCGTTGAAAGCCCTGGAAATTGCAACAACTTTGCAACTCTTCGCCGCCCGGTCCGGACGCGCCCGCCAGGTCAGCCGTAGAGCCGCTCGAACGCGTCCTGGGCGGCGTCGAGCTGCCGCGTCGCCTGTCCAACCGCCCACCGCCTGCTCGCGCGGTCGACCGCCAGCACGGTCCACCCCGACCCGTCCTCGCCGCTCAGGTGCACGAGGATCGTGTCGCGGTTGTGTTCGACGCGGGCGCGATGCGACGGGTTCCCCTCCTCATGCAGTGTCCGCGCCCGCTCCTGCCGCGAGTCCGCCACGAACGACGTCCACCGTGACCGCGGCGGCCGTTCACCGGCGCCAGGGCCCTCGCTCAGAGCGCCCTCTCCATCCGCGCTCCGATCGCGTGAATCTCCCCCATCACCTCGTCGCGCTCACGGGCGAGCTCGAGCATCCCCGATCCGCCTTCCTCACGGGCGCGCCGGATCGCCCGCTCGATCCGAGCACGCTCTAGCAGCAGCCGCTGCTGCTCGAGCTGCTCGACCGTCACCTCCCCGGCGCGGCCCGCGCGCGTGACCAGATCGGCCATCGTCTGCGCCAGCTGCTCGTCGTCGGGCGCGAGTCCCGACAGCGGCATCTCCGTCTGACCTGCCAGGTGCCGGGCGGCGCGCCGCAGGCGCTCGCTCGTCAGATGCTGCTCGGGATCGATCGCCTGCAGCGCCGAGCGCCCGGCCTCCGGTAGCGCGATGCACAAGACGAGGAACGCCCGCTCGCTGCGGATCGACGGATCGATCAGCTCCGACCGCGGCACGCCCTGGGGCCGGTCCGAGCGGCGTGCCGACCCGGCCGCCTCGACCAGCGCCGTGAGCCGCCCCTCCGACAGCGCGAGCCGGTTGGAGATCCGCCGCAGCAGCTCCTCGCGCAGCGCGCCGGCGGTCTCGGGCAGCTTCAGCGCCGGGACGAGCTCGGCGATCGCCCGGTCCCTCCCCTCCGCACTGCCCGAGTCCGCTCGCGCGAGGATCCGATCCACGTGAAACGAGACGAACGGCGTCGAGGCCGCCACCCGTTCGCGCAGCCCGTCCGGCCCCTCGCGCTGGATCAGCTCGGCGGGGTCCATCCCCTCGGGCAGCGGGACCACCCGCAGCTCGAGCTTGCGTCCCTCCGCCAGCTGCGCCGCGCGGAGCATCGCCGCCTGGCCGGCGCGGTCGGCGTCGAGGCACAGCTCGAGCACGCCCGCCCCACCGACCACCCGCTCGAGCTCCGATACCTGCTCCTCGGTCAGCGATGTGCCCATGATCGCGACGGCGTTCGTCACGCCCGCCTGGTGCAGCGCGAGCACATCGGTGTACCCCTCGGCGAGGATCATCCGCCCCGCCTTGGCGGCGGCGGGCCGCGCGAGGTCGATCCCGAACAGGACGCTGCGCTTGTGGTACAGCTCGCCGTCGGAGGTGTTCAGGTACTTCGGCTGCTGGTTGTCCCGCATCGCGCGCGCGCCGAACCCCAGTACCCGGCCGCGGGCGTCGGCCGCAGGGAACATGATCCGCTCTCGGAAAC
>DATKFF010000357.1:0-5455 GCA_035511595.1 Solirubrobacteraceae bacterium
TGAAGGTTCAGGTCTCCGGTCGCCTCGGCGGGGCGGAGATGGCGCGGACCGAGGGCTACTCCGACGGGCGCGTCCCGCTGCACACGCTCCGCGCCGACATCGACTACGGCTTCCACGAGGCGCGCACGACCTTCGGCCGGATCGGCGTCAAATGCTGGATCAACAAGGGCGAGATCATGCCCGAGGGCTACACCGGCGCCGACCTGACGATCATGGACGAGCCGCCCTCGCCCCAGGCGTCCGAGCGTCCCGGCCGCGACGGTCGCGGCGGCGGCCCCGGCGGACGCGGACGCGGCGGCGGTCCCGGTGGTCGCGGCGGCGGCCCGGGTGGTCGCGGCGGCGGTCCCGGTGGTCGCGGTGGCGGCCCGGGTGGTCGCGGTGGCGGCCCGGGTGGTCGCGGCGGCGGACCCGGCGGCGGTCGTGGTCCCCGCACCGGCGGCGGAGGTGGCCGCTGATGCTCGCGCCCAAGCGCGTCAAGTTCCGAAAGCAGCACCGCGGTCGCCGTGCCGGGCTCTCCCGCGGCCAGGTGAAGGTCCAGTTCGGCGAATACGGGCTGAAGTCGCTCGACGCCGGTTGGCTCACCAACCGCCAGATCGAGGCCGCGCGAATCGCGATGACCCGCAAGATCAAGCGCGGCGGCAAGGTCTGGATCAACGTGTATCCGGACAAGCCGTTCACGCAGAAGCCCGCCGAGACGCGGATGGGCTCCGGGAAGGGCAACCCCGAGGGCTGGGTCGCGGTCGTCAAGCCCGGCCGGGTGATGTTCGAGCTGGCCGGCGTGCCCGAGCCGCTGGCGCGTGAGGCGATGCGCCTCGCCGGGCACAAGCTGCCCGTGCGCACGAAGTTCGTCCTCCGGGAGGACGCGTGACCAACGCAGGGGAGCTGCGAGACATGACCGAGTCCGAGCTGCTCGAGCACCTGCACACCGCCAGGCGAGAGCTCTTCGGGCTGCGGTTTCAGCACGCGACCGGCGAGCTTGACGACACCGCGACCCTGACGAAGGCCAAGCGTGAGGTGGCGCGTACGCTGACGGTCGCTCACGAGCGAGGAATTGAGATTCATGGCTGACGAGACTCCAGAGGACGAGATCACGCCCGACGCACCGGAGGCTGCGGACGCACCGGAGGCCGCGTCCGCTGCCGAGGCGCAAACTGCGGCCGAGAGCGAAGGCGCGGCGGAGGCTTCCGCCGCGAGCGCCTCGGACGCGGACGCGACCTCCGACGCTGAGGAGCCCGCGGCGGAGGCTGCGGCTGCTGCTGCTGAGCCTGAGGCGCCCGTCGCGCCCAAGGAGCGGCGGGCGCGGGCGCGGGCGGCTAAGGCTGCACAGGTTCCTGCGCGGGCGGCGCTTACGCCTGAGGAGCGGCATGCCGAGCGGGTCGCAGAGCGCAAGCGCAAGGCGCAGGCGCGCAGCATCCGGCGCAAGCAGGAGCGTGAGAAGGCCCGCGCTCAGCGAACCGCGGCACCCGCGCCACTTGCCCCGATCCGGGAGAAGCACCCCGGCCAGCAGAAGACGCGCCAGGGGATCGTCGTCTCCGACCGCGCCTCGAAGACGATCGTCGTCCGGATCGACGTCACCCGCCGGCATCCGTTCTACGAGAAGATCGTCCGCACCTCACGCACGCTGCACGCGCACGACGAGCGTGAGGACGCGCACATCGGCGACACCGTCGTCGTGCGTGAGGCACGCCCCCTGTCGCGGACCAAGCGCTGGCGTCTGGTCGAAGTGGTGGAGCGTGCGAAGTGATCCAGAACGAGACTCGACTGCGCGTCGCCGACAACACCGGCGCCCGGGAGATCCTCGTGATCCGCGTCAAGGGCGGCCATCGCCGCCGCTACGCGGGGGTCGGTGACGTGATCACCGCGACCGTCAAGCAGGCCAGCCCACAGGGCTCGGTCAAGAAGGGCGAGGTCGTGACCGCCGTGGTCGTCCGCACGCGGAAGTCCTACGGGCGTGAGGACGGCACCTACATCGCGTTCGACGAGAACGCCGCCGTGCTGATCGACGCGCAGAACAACCCGCGCGGCACCCGCATCTTCGGGCCCGTCGCGCGTGAGCTGCGCGAGCGGAACTTCATGAAGATCGTGTCGCTGGCCCCGGAGGTGCTGTAGCCATGCCCGCGCGGATCAAGACCGGCGATGAGGTGATCGTGATCGGCGGTAAGGATCGCGGCAAGACCGGCAAGGTGCTGCGCGTCGAGCCCGCCAAGAACCGGCTGTTCGTCGAGGGTCTAAACATCATCAAGCGCCATCAGAAGCCCCAGCAGGTCGCCGGCGCGCAACGCGCCGAGCAGGTCGGCGGCGTGATCGAGAAGGAGGGCCCGATCCACGCCTCCAACGTGATGCTCGTCGATCCCAAGGACCGCAAGCCGACGCGGATCGGGATCCAGATCGAGGACGGCAAGCGCTACCGCGTGGCAAAGCGCAGCGGAACGAGGCTCGACTGATGGCGACCGCACGGCTGAAGCAGCGCTACCTGGAGGAGATCCGGCCCGCCCTGATGGAGCGGTTCGGCTACTCGACCCCGATGCAGGCGCCGCGGATCACCAAGGTGACGGTGAACATGGGCGTCGGCGACGCCAAGCAGGACTCACGCGTGCTCGAGGCCGCGGGCGAACAGCTCGCGACGATCACCGGCCAGCGCCCGAGCGTGCGCCGTGCGCGCAAGTCGATCGCGCAGTTCAAGGTCCGTGAGGGGATGCCGGTCGGGGTCGCGGTCACGCTGCGCGGCGAGCGCCAGTACGAGTTCCTCGACCGCCTGATGTCGGTCGCGATCCCACGGATCCGTGACTTCCGCGGGCTCAACCCGCGCTCGTTCGACGGGCGCGGGAACTACTCGCTGGGCGTGCGCGAGCAGATCATCTTCCCCGAGGTCGACTACGACGAGATCGATCAGGTCCGCGGACTCGACATCACGATTACGACCACCGCCTCCAGCGACGAGGAGTCGTTCGCGCTGCTGGAGGCGATGGGAATGCCGTTTGCCCGAGACAGCCGCGCGCAGACCGCGGCGGCTGCAAGCTAGAACTAAAAGGAATTCATGGCCAAGGTTTCACAGATCGTCCGCCAGCAGCGGACACCCAAGTTCAAGACCCGGGGCTACACGCGCTGCCGGCGCTGCGGGCGCGCGCGCGCCGTGTATCGCAAGTTCGGCGTCTGCCGGATCTGCCTGCGTGAGCTCGCCCACGAGGGATACGTCCCCGGGATGACCAAGTCGAGCTGGTGAGGAACTCCGCATGTCGATGACCGATCCGATCTCCGACTTCCTGACTCGCCTGCGCAACGGCGCCAAGGCCCAGCACCAGGACGTCACCAGCCCGGCATCCAACCTCAAGCGTGAGGTCGCCCGGATCCTCAAGGAACAGGGCTACATCGAGGACTACGCCGTCCACCCCGCACCGGAGGGGCGCCCCGGCGAAGAGATCACCGTGACGCTCAAGTACACCGCCGACCGGAAGCCGGTGATCTCGGGGCTCGAGCGTGCCTCACGCCCCGGTCACCGCAGCTACGTCGACCACACCCACATCCCGCGGATCCAGGGCGGCATGGGCACCGCGATCATCTCGACCTCCAGAGGCCTGATGACGGGCCACGACGCCCGCCTGCAGGGCATCGGCGGCGAGGTCGTGGCGAGGGTCTGGTAACAAAGGCCAGCAGCGATGTCCCGCATTGGTAGACAGCCGATCGCCGTTCCAGCCGGCGTCTCGATCTCGATCGAGCCCGAGCGGGTGACCGTCAACGGTCCCCGCGGCGAGCTCTCCGAGCGGATCCCGCGCGACATGCAGGTCGAGCAGGACGACGGCCAGCTGCTCGTCAAGCGCCCGACCGATCGCGGCGAGCACCGTGCGCTGCACGGGCTGACCCGCTCGCTGATCTACAACATGGTCGTGGGCGTCACCGACGGCTTCGAGAAGCGCCTGGAGATCCAGGGCGTCGGGTACCGCGCGCAGCTGCGCGGCCGTGACCTGGAGCTGGCGCTCGGCTACTCGCACCCGGTGTCGATCAAGGCGCCCGACGGGATCGAGTTCGAGGTGCCGCAGCCGACGAGGATCGTGGTCAAGGGCGCCTCCAAGCAGCAGGTCGGCGAGGTCGCCGCGACGATCCGCAAGCAGCGCAAGCCCGAGCCCTACAAGGGCAAGGGGATTCGCTACGAGGGCGAGTACGTCCCGCGGAAGGTCGGTAAGCGCGCATGACCGTTCTCACGAAGCCCGCCCAGCGGCTCAAGCGGCGCCGGCGCGTTCGCGCCAAGGTGCAGGGCACCGCCGAGCGCCCGCGGATCTCGGTGTTCCGCTCCAACCGCGGCCTGTACGTGCAGCTGATCGACGACGAGGCCGCCCGCACCGTCGCGTCGGTCAACTGGATCGAGCCCGAGTTGCGTGCCCTGAAGCGGATGGAGCAGGCCAAGCGCGCGGGCGAGCTGCTCGCGCAGCGGGCGAAGGAGGCCGGTGTCGAGCAGGCCGTGTTTGACCGCGGCGGCTACCAGTACCACGGGCGCGTACAGGCGCTCGCCGAAGGCGCCCGTGAGGGCGGGCTGCGGTTCTAGACCGGCTACCCTGGATCGGCTGATGCCATCACGTGATCGAACAGTTTCCTCCGCCGGCCTCGAGCTCCAGGAGCGCGTCGTCGAGATCAACCGCGTCGCCAAGGTGGTCAAGGGCGGCCGCCGGTTCTCGTTCACGGCACTGGTCGTCGTCGGCGACGAGCGGGAGATCGTCGGGATCGGCTACGGGAAGGCCAACGAGGTCCCCGTCGCGATCCAGAAGGGCGTCGAGCGCGCCAAAAAGAACCTCTACCGGGTCCCCAAGCACGGGTCGACGATCACCCACCAGACGCTCGGGATCTTCGGTTCGGGCCGGGTGCTGCTGAAGCCCGCCTCCCCCGGTACCGGCGTGATCGCCGGCGGCGGCGTGCGCGCGGTGCTCGAGCTCGCCGGGATCCACGACATCCTCTCCAAGAGCCTCGGCTCGCAGAACCCGATCAACCTCGTCAAGGCGACGATGGCAGGGCTCGAGTCGCTGCGTACGCCCGACGAGGTCGCCGAGCTGCGCGGGCTCTCGATCAACCAGGTACTCGGGCTGACGACGGAGGCCGCGCCGGCGTCCGGCGGTCCCGACGCTGGTAGTACCAATGGGCACGGCGAAGGCAATGGAACGCGAGGGACCGCCGACGCCGTCGCGCCCTCCGCCGACTCGACCTCGACGGCCACCGAGCCCGCTGAGGCTGAGGAGCCGAGCGCGTGAGCGACACGCTGAAGGTCACGCAGCGGCGGTCTCGCAACGGGTCGGACAAGCGGCAGCGGGATACGCTGCGCTCGCTTCGGCTCCACCGCATCGGGCAGACCGTGGAGATAAAGGACACACCACAGACGCGTGGCATGATTGCCAAGGTGAGTCACTTGGTCGAGGTTTCCGAGAATGGCTGAGTCAGGGCGGATCGGCCTGCACAACCTGAAGCCGGC
>DATKFF010000358.1:0-2398 GCA_035511595.1 Solirubrobacteraceae bacterium
CGGGGAGCACGTCGAACGTGCCGCGGGGGGCCTGGATCACCGTTCGGCTAGCTCGTTCAGAAACGGGTTGGTTGCCCGCTCGCGCCCGAGCGTGGTGGTTCCCATGTGGCCGGGATAGACGACCGTGTCCTCGGGGAACCGGTCGAGCAGAGTCTCGATCGAGCCAAGCAGGGTCGCCCAGTCACCGCCCGGAAGGTCGACGCGTCCCACCGACCCCTGGAACAGGACGTCGCCTGAGAACACCGCGTTCTCATCGACGACCGCGTAGGTGACGTGACCGGGGCTGTGTCCCGGGGTGAACAGCACCTCGAGCGGGAGCCCGGCGAGCTCCAGCGTCTCCCCGCCGGCGACCGTGTTGTCTGCCTCGTAGCTCTCGAACGGGCCAAATCCCGGCCACGGGACGTAGTCCATGATGTTCGCGAGCACCTGCGTCTCGAGCTCCGGGCAGTAGACGGGGGCGCCCGTCGCGGCGGCGACCGGCGCGACCGCCCCGATGTGGTCGAAGTGCGTGTGGGTGAGCAGGATCGCCTCGACGGTCTCGATCTGCAGGTCGTCCACGGCCTTCAGCAGACGGTCGGCCTCCTCACCGGGGTCGATGATCAGCGCTGTTCCCGAGCCCTGGTCGCGCACGATGAAGCAGTTCTCCTGCACGGGGCCGACGGTGAACATCCGAACGTCGATCATTTCCCCGCCTGCTGCCGGCGCTGCCGGCGTCGGAAGAGGGCCCGCTCGAGGTAGTAGCCGGAGGGGATGTAGATCGCGACCGCGACGACCGTGAAGCCGAGCGCCACCGGCACCTTGTCCTTGCCCTTGGCGGTGATCAGCAGGAACACGAACACCAGCACGGCCGCGAGCAGCGCGCGGGTCACCGAGGACTTCCACGTCGGCGGCGTGTTCAGGCGCCTCTCACGCGCGCTCTGGCGCGTTTGGCGCTTGCGCTCCTCCGCGGTCGGCGGGCGGCCCGTCCGCCCGCGCGTCTCGATCGTCCCGGCGGGAGTTCCGCGATGCTTGGTGCGCCGCTTGCGCCTCGTCTGAGCCATGTCCGATTTGGAGCTTAGTCGCTGTCCGTGAGCGCGTCCTCGATTGTCGCGCGCCCGCGCACGTGGAGATCGTCGGGGAAGCCCTCAAACGCGGCGCGCGGCGCCAACCCGACGAGCTCCGCCTCCGCGATCGGGGCGCGCGCGGCGATCGCCGCGACGACGTCGGCGAGCCGCGTCCGCCGGTGGTCCTCGATGTTCATCGAGACCTGCGCGACGCCGCGGCTGTGAAGCCAGATCCCGATCGCGCGGACCGACGGCAGGCCGCCTCCCGCGTGTTCGCGGATCGCGGCCGCGATGTCCCTCGCATCGGCGAGCGTCGCCGGTGGCGCCAGTTCGACGTTGAACGCCAGCAGCGGCGGACGGGCGGCGACCAGCACCGCCCCGGCGGTTGGGTGCAGGCGCGGCGGGCCGAAGTCGGGGCGGAGCTCTCCGGCGTGGAGGCGCTGCTCCAGCGCCGCTGGACCGCCGCGCCGAAGCTCGGCCCGAGTACGCCCACCGGCGAGCTCGCCGTAAAGGAACACGGGCAACTCGAGCTCCGTTCCGAGCAGGTCGCCGAGCACGAGCGCCTCGGCGCACGCCGCGCCGCGGTCGGCGTCATCCAGGTACACGACCGGCGCCACGTCGAGCACGCCGATCCTGGGATGCGCTCCCTGATGGCGGTCGAGCTCGATCTGGCCGACGATCTCCCGGGCGCCCGTGAGCACGGCGGCGGCGAGCTCGCCTGACGCTCCGGCGAGCGTGACGACGGCCCGATGGTGGTCCGGATCGGAGTGGACGTCGAGCAACAGCGCGTCGAACGCCCGCGTGATCGCGTCGATCCGCTGCCGGTCGCGCCCCTCCGAGAAGTTCGGCACCGACAGCAGGGTCGTCACTGCGCGTCGAGCACGTAGCGCCCCTGCTCGATCACTCGTTGCCCGCCGACGTCGAGCGTCGGGTCGAGTACGACCACATCGAGGTGGATCGGAACCGAGACGATGCCGCCGATGCCGGCGCTCGCGCCGAAGGCGACGTGCACGGTCCCGAGGATCTTCTCGTCCTCGAGGACATTGCCGGTCAGCTTCGCGCGGTCGTTGGTCCCGACGCCAAGCTCGGCGAGGTTTGTGCCGAGCTCACCGGCGGCCCGTAGGAGCTCGATGAACCGCGGGCCGGGACCACCTTCGGCCGCGAGCAGCCGCCCGCCCTCGACCGTCAGCGTCACCGGCTCGTCGGGAACCCCCACCGATGCGAGCGTGCCAGCGACCACGATCTGCCCGTCGCCCCCCAGCGGCGCGATGAATCCCTCGCCGCACGGCAGGTTTCCGAACGCGCCGGGCTCGGTTAGCTCGCCGTCGTCGGCGATCCCCCGGCGGCCGGTGAGG
>DATKFF010000359.1:0-4626 GCA_035511595.1 Solirubrobacteraceae bacterium
GTCATCCGACTCAAGCCAATCTCTCAGTCAGCGCGTAGGTTCGGCCGCGACGCGTTGCGCGCTCGCTTGAGCTGCCCCGGCGGCCACCACCGAGACCCAAGGAGCACCCCGACATGCCGATGACCGACGTGTACGCCGCGAGCGGGACCTTCCCTGACACCGCGCAACTCGCCAAGGACCTCGCGGCCGCAGTGACGGCGGTCGAAGGAGTCTCGAGCATTCCGATGTTCCGCAAGAACACCGCCGCGTTCGTGCACGAACTGCCCGCAACTGCGCTGGCGAACGTGGACGGCGACAGTACCCATGTTCGGGTCCAGGTGCTGACCAACGCCGGCGCGCTGCGCCGTGACAAACAAATCGCCCTAGTCGCCCAAGCTCACCGGTCTCGTCGCCGCGGGCCGCCGAGGACCCGTCGTTGGGCGAGCGCACATGGGTGCTGCTGACCGAGGCGCCGGAGGGCGGGTGGGGCCTGTGGGGTCACGCCCACACCAACGGGGAACTCATCGCAGCCGCCCGCGCCGAGGCAGCCAGGCTGCAGGCCTCCAAACAACTGAAAGGAACGTGATCCGTGAGCACCGATCCGCTGTCGATTGACGTCTACGTCGCCCCGATGCGGCCGTACACCAGTCCCGATCAGCTCGGGGAGGGTGAGGTCGCGACCTGGGCGCCATCCAGCAGCACGCTCATCTCCGGTCCGGTCGAGGGGATCCTTATCGACGCCCTACTCACCTTCGACAACGCGGACCAGATCGCCGCCATGGCGAAGCGCTCAGGCAAGACGATCACGGGCGTGTACATCACCCACGGCCACGGGGACCACTGGCTCGGACTCGCGCGACTTCTCGAACACTTCCCACAGGCGCGCGGGTACGCAGCACCCGAGGTTGCGGCTCGCGCGGCTTGGGAGGCGAACATCAACAAGACGACCAACTACTGGACGTCGCGCTTCCCGGGCGAGCTCCCCGAGACGCCCGTGGTGCCCGAGGTGCTCGACCATGACGAGATCCTGGTGGACGGCCAGAGCGTCAACCTGATCCACATCGGCCAGGGTGACATCGAGGGTTCGACGATCTTCCACGTGCCCTCGGCCGACGCAGTTATCGCCGGAGATGTCGTCTACAACAACGTGCACATGATGTTTTACGAAGCTAACGAGGCGAAGCGCGAGGCCTGGATCGCGAGCATCGACGCGATCGCCGCGCTCAACCCGAAGCTCGTCGTTGCCGGCCACAAGAGCGTCGGGGCGGCCGACCTCCCCGAGAACGCCATCGCGGTCAGCCAGCAGTACGTGCGCGACTTCACTGCCGTCGCTAAAACGGGCGGCACCGTGGAGGACCTCGTCCACGACATGCTCGAGTTGCATGGCGAGCGCGACCAACCGCACACGCTATGGATCTCGGCCCGAGCCGAAGTCGCCCGCCGGGCGTAAACCACAGCGATCGGCAGCCCCGATGAACGGACT
Source organism: Solirubrobacteraceae bacterium (assembly GCA_035511595.1). Lineage (GTDB taxonomy): Bacteria > Actinomycetota > Thermoleophilia > Solirubrobacterales > Solirubrobacteraceae > Palsa-465. Next base: position 1,463 of record DATKFF010000359.1, read on the forward strand.
GACCGATCCGACCGCGCCAGCGGGCCAACCGGTCAACCTCTATCTGCCCGCCGGGTCTCGCCGAAACCGAAGCTTGCATTGCGCGCTGCACGGCCCTGCAGAGGCCTACGCACGCGACCGCGCCCGAGCGTAAGTTTGGCAAGAAGCGGGTTCCTCGGCCCGTTCGAGGCAGTCACCCGTTTGCGGTGCGCGGTTATTCCACTTCGCCCGGCTCCTCTGCTGCGGCCCGTTCGTACCGAGCAGCGCGCGGACATCGGCTCTGACCCAGGTCTGGCGGGCGGACCGCTACGCCACCTGACCTGCCCTCCCGCTCTCGGGCAGCGCGCGTGCGAGTTGGTTGCGCGAGGTGATCCCGAGCTTGGAGAACACCTTGCGCAGGTGGTAGGCGACGGTGTGCTGGCTGATGAACAGGCGATCGCCGATGTCTCGGTTAGAGAGCCCGTCGCGGGCGAGCCTGGCGATCTGGGCCTCCTGGGTGGTGAGTTCATCCAGGGTCTCGACGCTGCGTCTGCGGACGTGCTCGCCTGTGGCGGACAGCTCGCGCTCGGCGCGTCCCGCGAACGCTTCGGTGCCCATGCTTGTGAACATCTCCAGAGCGGCCCGCAGTTGCTCGCGGGCGTCCCGTCTGCGTCGCTCACGTCGCAGCCACTCGCCGTAAAGGAGGTGGCCGCGGGCGACATCAATGCGCAGGCGCGTGCGCTGGAGTCGTTCGATGGCCTCGCGATAGAGGCTCTCGGCGGCATCGCCGTCGCTGAGCAGCGCCCGCGAGCGAGCCTCGACACCCAGGCCCCAATCGCTCCCGCCGGCGCGGGCGGTCGCCGTCAGTCGCTTTAGCGCGCCAAGCGCTTGCCCAGCGTTGCCGGTTCGGCTCGCGGCCTCGATCAGCTCGACCGCAGCCCACGTCGAGTACCACAGCTCGTGCGGATCCTCCTCGAGCGCGTGCTCCGCCGCGGCGCGGGCGTCCTCGTAGCGCCCCAGGCCGCTGTACAGCACGGCGCTTGCCCAGTGCGTATGAGCGAGGCCTAGCCCGCGGCCGCGGGCAGACAACCCGCTCAGGCCGGTTTCGATCCGCGGCGTCGCCTCATCCTCGCGCCCACGGAAGGCATCAAGCGGGAGACCGGCGTAGGACATGGCGCGGCCGGTCACTTCGGAGAGCGCGTCTGCCTCTTCGACCAGCGCTGCTCCTGCCTGCAGCTCTCCCGTGAGTATCTGGATTGGCGCGCGCGCGTTAAGCGCAAGCGCAAGCGTCGCCAGCGCGCCCTCGTCACGAGCAGCTTGGATCTGACGCCCAGTTAGGTCGTCCCAGCCTTCGTAGTCCCAGATGAACCCGGCTAGCTGACCCGCCAGCCAGAGCCAGCGCACGCTCTCCTCCGGGATCTCCTTCGCACGAAAGGCACTCACCGCCCGCTTCAGTACCGGCGTTGCGATCGATGGCCCGTCTGTGATCAGGAGCGCCAGCCCATCGAGCAGCAGATCAGCGGCGTCGGGCGGCTGTGGAGAACCGGGGCCGCCGAGGACCGCCTGGGACACCTCGAGAGCGCTCCCGCCGCGCACGAAGCGTCCGGCGAACAGCGCAGCGGTCAGGGCGTCGAGGTAGGTGGCGCGCGCGAGCTTGGGGTCGAGCGATTCGAGCTCGCGGGCGGCACTCAGCAAGAGAGGGGGGGCGTCGCGTCCACGCCGGGCGGCGAACGCGATCTGACCGCGCAGGAGATTTACACGAGCCCGCTGGAGGGCGTCGAGCTGGCCGACGTCAGCTTTAGCAAGGACGGCGAGAGCGTCGTCCAACGCGCCCGCTTCGAACTTGGTCTGCGCCGCCGCCAGTGCCCGTTGCGCACGGCGCGCAGGCTCGGGTGTCAGACCGGAGGCGCGTTCGAGGAAGGCGGCGGCCGCGGCCAACCCGCCCCGCGCCTGCGCTCGGCCGGCCCCCCGCTCGAGCTCGGTGGCAACACCCTCATCGGGGGCGCCTGCGGCCTCAGCGAGGTGCCAGGCGCGCCGGTCGGGGTCGACCTGCGCGTCGGTCGCTTCCGCCAACGCCCAGTGCACCCGCCGGCGCTGCTCCGCCGTTGCCCAGCGGTAGATCGCCGAGCGGACCAGCGGATGGCGAAACCGCACCCTGTCGTCGATTTCGATCAGGCCGGCCGCCTCCGCTGGCTCGAGCGCGGCGTCCGTGATCCCGAGCCGCTCGGCCGCGCGCCACAGGAGGTTCTGGTCACCGACAGGCTCAGCCGCCGCTACCAACAAGAGCTGCTGACTCCGTTCCGAGAGGGCTTCGAGCCGCCCTCGGTAGCTCTGTTCGATCCGACCCGACAGCGACAGCGCCCCCGGCAACCCGAACCCGCCCGCCAGCTGCGCGGCCGTGAGCCCCCGCGGGAGCTCCAGCAGCGCCAGGGGGTTTCCCCGGGTCTCGGCCAAGAGCTCGTGGGCAACCCCCTCGTCCAGGCGTCCCGGGATGACCGACACCAAAAGCGACCGCGCGTCGGCGCCTCGAAGACCCTCGACAACCAGCTTGGGCAGACCCGCGAACAGGTCGCTCTGCTCGCGTGCGGCGAACAGCATCACTACCGACTCCGCCAGCAGCCGTCGCGCCACGAACGCTACACACTGCGCCGACGCCCGGTCTAGCCACTGCGCGTCATCGACCACGCACACAAGTGGCCGCTCGTCCGCCACCTCCGAGAGCAAGGTCAACACCGCCAGACCGACGAGGAAGCGATCCGGCACCAGGCCGGCTCGCAGCCCGAATGTCGTCAGGAGAGCCTTGCTCTGCGGAACTGGAAGGCGCTCGAGGCGATCGAGTACCGGCCCGCACAACTGATGGAGCGCTGCGAACGCCAGCTCCATCTCTGACTCAACCGCGACGGCACGCAGAACTCTGAAATCCGACGCCGAGGCGACCGCGTAGTCGAGCAGCGCGGTCTTCCCGACCCCCGCCTCTCCTTCCAGCACCAGCACCCCGCTGCGTCCCGAGCGCGCGTTCGCGAGCAGCCGATCTAGGACCGCGCGTTCGTCTCGCCGACCACGCAGCGTCAGCCCCCCGGGAGCTGACTGACCGGCACCCATCAGAACGGCAATCCTAAAGTCCGCTTTCGCAAATGTCCGTGTCCCGTGGCAATCATCGCCGCGCCTCACCGACATCGGCGTGGCGCCCGTCCGGTCGCTCCTCC
>DATKFF010000360.1:0-2611 GCA_035511595.1 Solirubrobacteraceae bacterium
GAACGGATACGGGACCGAGCGGGTCACGTCGCCGTGGTGCTGGAGCGCGCTGAGCACCGTCCAGTGCTGGGCCTCGCAACCCATCGCCTCCGCGCTGGTGCGAAGCAGGCCAGGGTCGGTGAGCTTCGAGATCGCCCCGAAGTATGCCCCTTCGGCGAGCGACTCGACGTCGATCAGCAGCCGCAGGCACTCGTGCTGGGTCGGCAGCCGCGTGAGGCTGAGGTGCACCTGGTGGGCGCTGAGCTCACGCTGCGCGGCGCTCGCGCCGGTCTGCGGGATCACGGCACCGAGGTCGCGCAGCGCGCGCTCGAGCGCGGCGACGTGCGCCAGCTCCTGCGCCAGCATGGTCCGCAGCCGGCTCGCGACCGCTGCGGTCACGACGCCCGCGCCGAGCACGTTGCGGTACGCGGTCACGACCAGCTGCTCCACGCGGAGCGTTCGCGCTAGCACCGCGGAGTCGCTCGGCGGCGGCGCGGGCGCGGCCTCGGCGAGCCCCGGTCCGAGCAGCGCCGATGCCGATAGCGCCGTTCCGGCCGCCAGCAGTTGGCGCCTCGTGGGTCTGGGTTGCATCGCGGATCAGCCGCCGGTCACGAACGCGGCCGGGACCGCCGTTTGTCCGAGCTGCGCCCGCAGCACGGCCAGATGCTGCGCATCGTTGGCGAAGATCGCCGCGACGGCGGAACGAAGCTTCCCCGGGCTGAGCGACGGCAGCACCTGGAGGTATGCCGCCAACTGCCTGCCCTCCAAGTCGCGCAGCAGCGCCAGCACCTCGACGTCGGTGCTCGGGTTGCCGAGGTCGTAGCTCGCACGCGGCTTGTCGGGCTTGCCCCCGGCCTTCCTGACCAGGTCCGACAGTGCCTGCGCGTGCGCGAGCTCCTGGGCCAGGAACTGCTGGGCGGCCTTCGTCGCGGGCTTTCGCAGTAGCGGGATCCCCGCCGTGTACGCGGCGATCGTGTGCTGTTCGAGGTCGAGCACACGATTCAGCGCCGAGACGTCGCCGCGCTGCACCTTCACCCCGGTGCGGACCTTGACGCGCAGCGGTTTGGAGCCCGAGCAGGCCGCCAGCAGCCCGACGGTGGCCGCCGCCGCGCCCCCGCCGGCGGCGAGCAACGTCCGGCGTGAGTGGGGGTCGTCTTGCAGCGAGGGAGTCACCGGCGCACCGGCGCGCTCCTGGGGACTACCACCAGACGGTGGAGTCCACGTTCTCGATCTCCTCGATGGGCCGCGTGTAGATCCCAGAGGACAAGTATTTCCATCCATCGTCCGCGACCAGGAACACGACGTTGCCCTCGTCGAGCTCACCGGCGATCCGGACCGCCACGCGCGCGATCGCGCCCGACGAGACGCCGACGAACAGGCCCTCGTCCTCGAGCAGCTTGCGCGTGAACACGATCGCGTCGGAGTTGGTGACGAAGATCTTCCGGTCGAGCAGGGAGAGGTCGATGATCGGCGGGATGAAGCCGTCCTCGAGCGAGCGCAGCCCCTGGACCGGCTCGCCCTGCATCGGCTCGGCGGCGACGATCTTGACCTGGTCGCCGAGCTCCTCCTTGAGCCGCCGCCCGTTGCCCATCAGCGTGCCGCCGGTCCCGAGGCCCGCGACAAACGCCGCGATCTCGTCGAGCTCCTCGAGGATCTCGACCGCGGTGCCGTTGTAGTGAGCCAGCGGGTTTGCCTGGTTGCCGTACTGGTAGGGCATGTAGTACGAGGCGTCGCGCTCGGCCATGTCGAGCGCCAGTTCGACCGCCCCGTTCGAGCCCTTCGAGCCCTCCGAGTAGACGATCTCCGCGCCGTACATCTGCAGCAGCTGGGTGCGCTCGCGGGTGACGTTCTCCGGCATCACGACCTTCAGCGGGTAGCCCTTGCGCCGGCAGATCATCGCGAGCGAGATGCCGGTGTTCCCGGAGGTCGGCTCGAGGATCGTCTGACCGGGCCGGATCAGCGCCTTCTCCTCGGCGTCCTCGATCATCGCGCGGGCGACGCGATCCTTGACCGATCCGGTCGGGTTACGGGACTCGAGCTTCGCCCAGATCCTGACGCCCGGCTTGGGGCTGAGACGCTTCAGCTCGATCAGCGGCGTGTGGCCGATCGACTGGACGATGTCTCCGTAGCGCCCCCCGCAGGGCTTGTTTTGGAGGCTCTCCGCGGCCATGCTTCAGGAAGTGTAGCGAGGCCGCGGAGCCCCACTGCGGTTCGGTCAGGGCTAGTACGAGTAGCCCGGCGGGTACGGATTCGTGGTGGTCGTGGTCGAGCCCGTGGTGGTCATCGTGGGCTGCGAGCTCGTCGTCCCGGAGCTCTTGGCCGGGTCGGCGCTGACCAGGTGCCAGATCGAGCCGAAGGTCTTCAGCCAATCACCCTGTGCCGTGCCCTTGTGATGGGACATGAGGTCGGGCGTGAAGTAGTACAGCGGCTGGTTGTTGAGCGTGACCTGGAGCGTGCCGTGGTTGTGGAACGTCCCGAGCTTGCCCTTGATCCCGGTCTGCGCCTTGAGGCCCTTTGGAGACGAAACCGACACCGGGGGCCAGAAGCCCCAGCAGTTCGTGCTCGAGCTGTTCGTCTTGTGGCAGATGATGTGGTGCGTGGTCTCGCCCTGGAACGTGTAGACCGCGAAGCC
>DATKFF010000361.1:0-3599 GCA_035511595.1 Solirubrobacteraceae bacterium
CGAGCGGGCACACGCACGAGACCTTGACCCCGGAGTCGGCGTACATGATCGCCATCCACTCGGCGAACGCGACCGCCGCGTGCTTGGTGACGGAGTAGATCGCGGCTGAGACCTGCGTCAGCACCCCGGCGGCGGAGGCGGTGCTGACGAGGTAGCCGTCGCCGCGCTCGAGCATCTCCGGCAGTACCGCGCGGGCCGCCCACACGTGCGCCATCGTGTTGATCCGCCAGGCGCGATCCCACTCCTCGTCGGGCGCCTCGGGGCCGCCGGCCGGGCCGCCGATGCCGGCGTTCGAATAGAAGAGGTCGATCGGTCCGCCGACCTCACGGGCCCGTTCGACCAGCGCGCGGATGTCCGCCTCACGCCCGACGTCGGCCGTGACCGCAACGCCGCCGACCTGCTCGGCGGTCTGTTCGACCGCCGGCTGGTCGATGTCGGCGAGGATCAGCGCACGCGGCCGCTCGGCCGCGAAGCGCTCCGCCATCGCGCGGCCGATGCCGCTGCCTGCTCCGGTGATGACGACGTTACGGTCCGCAAGCTCCACGCGGAGGACCCTATTGGATCCCGGAGGGTCTCAGTGATCGCGATCCTCCTTGCGGCACCCGCCTTCTTGCTCATGATGCCCTGCGTTGGCAATTCGAGCGGTCATATGTCCCTCAGCAGGCGGGCGAGAAACCGCTCCCTGGCCTCGAGGAAGCCCTTCGTCAGGCGGACCGGCTCCGCGTCCTCGTAGGCGATCGGCTCGAGTCCGGTGTCCGTGCACCTGAAGATCGCCGCGTCGGGATACGCGAGCACGATCGGTGAGTGGGTCGAGATGACGAACTGGGCGCCCTCGGTGACCAGCTCGTGGATCCGCCGCAGGCAGGTGAGGCAGTTCTGCGTCGACAGCGCCGCTTCTGGCTCATCGAGCAGGTAGAAGCCGTCCGGGCCGAAGCGGTTGATCAGGATCGCGAGGAACGACTCGCCGTGTGACTGCTCGTGTAGCGAGGTGCCGCCGTAGGGCGCGAGCGGGTCGCCGTACTCGCGTGGCAGCTGCTCGAGGTATGTCGCGGCGACGAACAGGCTCTCGGCCCTGAGGAAGAAGTCGGTCTTCGGGCGGCGCCCTCCGCGCACGAACTGGATCGCGTCGGCGAGCGCGGCCCGGGTTCCGCGACGGGAGAACGCGTAGGCGTCGAGCACGCGTCCCGATTCGTCGGTCGGAACGGCGAAGTTCGAAGAGCCGCCCTCGGGGTTCATGCCGGCGGCGATCGCGATCGCCTCGAGCAGGGTCGACTTGCCCGATCCGTTCTCCCCGATCAGGTACGTCACCTTCGGATGGAGCTCGATCCCGTCTGCCAGCTGCGCGACCGCTGGGAGCTCCCACGGATAGCCCGAGCGGACGTCACCCGGGGCGGGCGCTGTGAGCCGGACGCTCCGGACGAAGGTCACGGCCTCAGGATCTCAGCTCACCGCGTTGGTCACCCCGGAGGCCGATTTCGAACTTGAATTCGGATTCAACCATTGGTACGGTCGTCGCGTGGCTCGCGCGACCGCCATCTCGGACGCCGACGGCCGACCTCCCCTCAGCGCGCGCGGCACCCGCACCCGCTCGGCGCTGGTCGCCGCCGCCCGCCAGGTGTTCGAGCGCGACGGCTTCGTCGAGGCCCGGATCACCGACATCACCGCGCAGGCGGGCGTCGCCACCGGCAGCTTCTACACCTACTTCGCCGGCAAGGAGGAGGCGTTCGCGGCGGTGCTCGAAGAGCTCGAGGAGGAGATGCTGCACCCGCACCTCGCGCCGATCGCCGACCGTGACGACCCGGCCGCGGTGATCGAAGCGAGCAACCGCGCGTACCTCGCCGCCTACCGCAAAAACGCGAAGCTGATGGGCCTGATGGAGGAGGTCGCGCAGGTCGACCCCGAGTTCCGCCAGCTTCGGATCCATCGCACGCGGGCGTTCGCGCAGCGCAACACCCAGGCGCTGCGACGCCTGCAGGAGCGCGGCCTCGCCGACCCGGACCTCGATCCCGGCCTCGCCGCCCTGGCGCTGAGCTCGATGGTCAGCCGCACCGCCTATCTGCATTACGTACTCGGGTTCGGCAACGCCTCGGCCGAGGCGCTGTCGAAGACGCTGACCCGACTCTGGGTCGGCGCGCTCGGAATCGACTCCCAATCCAAGACCGCCAAGGAGAGACCCTAGATGGACTTCGACTTCTCAGACCGCTGCAAGGAGCTGCGCGAGCGGCTGCTCGCGTTCATGGACGAGCACATCTATCCGAACGAGTCCGTCTACGAGGAGCAGCTCGCCGAGTCGGGCAACCCGCACGGCCATCCGCCCGTGATGGAGGAGCTGAAGGACCGCGCGCGTGAGCTCGGGCTGTGGAACCTGTTCCTGCCCCACGAGGTCCCCGACGGCTCCGCCCCGGGACTCAGCAACGTCGACTACGCCCCGCTCGCCGAGATCATGGGCCGCAGTCACATCGCCTCGGAGGCGTGCAACTGCGCCGCCCCTGACACCGGCAACATGGAGGTGCTGACCGTCTTCGGATCGCCGGAGCAGAAGGAGCGCTGGCTGGCGCCGCTGCTGGAGGGCGACATCCGCTCGGCGTTCGTGATGACCGAGCCGGAGGTCGCGAGCTCGGACGCCACCAACATCCGGCTGCGAATCGAGCGCGACGGCGACGAGTACGTGCTCAACGGCCGCAAGTGGTGGATCACCGGGGCGATGAACCCCAACGCGAAGATCTTCATCGTGATGGGCAAGACAGACCCCGGCGCCGAGCGGCACAAGCAGCAGTCGATGATCCTCGTCCCGCGAGACACCCCCGGGGTGGAGGTCAAGCGCGGCATGGAGGTGCTCGGGTACGACGACCACGACCACGGCGGCCACGCCGAGCTGGAGTTCCGTGACGTCCGGGTGCCCGCCGGCAACCTGATCGGCGCCGAGGGCATGGGCTTCGCGATCGCGCAGGCCCGCCTGGGGCCGGGTCGCATCCACCACTGCATGCGGTCCATCGGCGTTGCCGAGAAGGCGATCGAGCTAATGTGCGCCCGGGCCGAGGACCGGGTCGCCTTCGGCAAGCCGCTGTCGGATCAGGGCGTCATCCGGGACTGGATCGCGGAGTCGCGGGTCCGCCTCGAGCAGTTGCGACTGCTCGTCCTGAAGACCGCCTGGCTGATGGACACCGTCGGCAACAAGGGCGCGCACACCGAGATCCAGGCGATCAAGATCGCCACCCCGGCGACCGTGCAGTGGATCCTCGACAAGGCCATTCAGGTCCACGGCGCCGGCGGGCTGTCGCAGGACTTCCCGCTCGCCCGGTCCTACGCGTCCATCCGGACGCTGCGGTTCGCCGACGGCCCCGACGAGGTGCACAAGAACGCCCTGGCCCGCGCCGAACTCCGGCGCCAGGCCAAGGCCCGCGAGTCCTGAAACAAGCGTTCAGCGGTCCTGCCCGGCGCTCGACGCCATGGCGTCGAGCGCCTCGGCGCGGCCCCGTGTTCGCCACCAGCGGCGTGCCGCGGCTTGCGCCTGCCGCTCCCCGGCTGGCCGTGCCGTCAGCTCGTGTTCGAGCACCTTGCTCTCGAACTGGGCCTCGGAAGGCCGCCCCCCGAGCGTC
>DATKFF010000362.1:0-4445 GCA_035511595.1 Solirubrobacteraceae bacterium
TGGAGAATCAATGTCAACGGCTACATCTGGCCGTGCCTTGAAATTAGGCGTCCACGCTGGGCACGACTCGTACAAGTGGTGGGCGCTGTCGTGCACCAGCCTGGGCATGCTGCTGGCGACGATCAACTCCGGGACGTTGATCATCGCGCTGCCGGACCTGGAGCGCAGCCTGCACACGAGCCTGCTGGAGCTGGTGTGGGTGATCCTCGTCTACATGATCGCCTCGACCGTGCTGGTCCTGAGCGCAGGGCGCCTGTCCGACCAGTTCGGGCGCAAGAAGGCGTTCATCGGGGGATTCGTGCTGTTCGGCCTGGCCTCGCTCGGCGCGGGCTTTGCGGCCAACGGCACGCAGCTGATCCTGTGGCGGATCCTGCAGGGAATCGGCGCCTCGTTCCTGTTCGCCAATGCCGCCGCGATCGTGACCGACGCGTTCCCGCGTGAGCAGCTGGGCCTGGCGATGGGGACCAACACGATGGTCGCGGCCGTCGGACTCGTGATCGGTCCCGTGCTGGGTGGCGCGCTGGTCTTGATCAACTGGACCTGGGTGTTCTGGTTCAACGTCCCGCTGGCGCTCGTCGGAGCCCTGTGGGCGGGGGCGGTGCTGCGCGAGCTGACCGGCCGTGACGAGGTGCGGACGTTCGACTTCGCCGGCACGATCACGTTCCTGGTCGGCCTCACCGGACTGGTGCTCGGACTCTCCAAGGGCGGGATCTCCGGCTGGAACAACCCGCTCGTGATCGGCGGACTGATCGCCGCCGCGGTGCTGCTGCCGGCGTTCGTCCTGATCGAGAGCCGCGTCCGGGCGCCGATGCTCGACCTGACGATCTTCAAGAACCGCCTGTTCGCCGCCGCATCGGCCGCCGCGTTCATCAACGGCCTGTCGCGGTTCGCGCTCCTGTTCCTGTTCGTGTTCTACTTCCAGGGGGTCCAGGGCAATTCGCCGCTGCTGGCGGGGATCAAGCTGGCCCCGATGGCCGTGGGCATGCTGATCGCCTCACCGCTGGCAGGGATCTGGGCCGATCGCCGCGGCTCCCGCGGGCTGGCGGTGCTCGGGATGCTCGTCGGCGCCCTGGGGCTCGCGCTGATGACGACGCTCGGACGCGGCACGAGCTACTGGGCGAGCGGCACGTACCTGTTCATCGTCGGCGTTGGGAGCGGGATGTTCAACTCGCCAAACACCGCCGCGATGATGGGCACGGTCGCGCCTCACCGGCGCGGAATCGCGGCCGGCGCGCGGGTGCTCGTGCAGAACACCGGGGCCGTGATCTCGATCGCGTTCGTGCTCGCGGTGGTCACCTCGTCGGTTCCGAAGACGGTTCTGTTCAGGGTCTTCTCCGGCCTCGCCAATCACATCTCCACGGCGCAGCTCGATCCGTTCATCGCGAATATGCACACCGCGCTTTGGTGCCTGACCGCCATCTCAGTGCTGGGGGCCTTCGTGGCCGCGGCGCGGCCGCGCCATAGCGCCGAGAGCGCGGGAGAGAAGCCCGAGGCCGCCGAGGTGAGGGTCGCCGCATGACCGCCACGACCGAAAAGCTCCGGATCGGCGAGGTGGCGGAGCTGACCGGCACGACCCCGCGGACGATCCGTTACTACGAGGAGATCGGGCTCCTGCCGGAGGCCGGCGAGCGTGAACAGGGCAAGCACCGCAGCTACTCACGTGCAGACGTCGAACGGGTCCGCGAGCTCATCCGCCTGCGGGATCTGCTGGGCCTGTCGCTGGAGCAGCTCTCGCAGCTGCTGGAGGCCGAGACCGCCCGCGCCGAGATCAGGCGCGAGCTGCAAAAGTCCGAGGATCCCCAGACGCGCCGCAGGTTGCTGACCGAGGCGCGTGGGCACATCACCACGCAGCTGGACCTCGTCAAGCGGCGCCGGCGCGAGCTTGAGGAGCTGGAGCGCGAGCTCACCGACAAGCGCCGGCACGTCGAGAAGAAGCTCGGCGACCTGCGCTAGAAGCCCGCGCGGGGCAGGAAGGCCACCGCCAGTGGCGTAACCGACAAGCAGAAGCGCGGTAGGTTTCCGAGCAACGTCTGTCTGCGGCGACCCTTTGACCTTCATTACGTCTCGCTTCTCACGCCGGCTGCCCGCCGTGGCCGCCCTCGCCGCCGCATTCGTCGGGCTCGTCAACATCGCTTCGGCACTGACGCCGAACATCCGCTGGCGTGGTCACCTGCTACTCGAGTTCGAGCCGGTGGAGGCGATGCGCCTGTTCCACGCGCTCGCGCTGCCGACCGGCGCCGCGCTGCTGCTCGTAGCGCCCTACCTGCTCAAGCGACGCCGCCGCGCGTGGCGGGCTGCGCTCACGCTGATGCTGGCGCTCGGCCTGTTCGACCTGCTCAAGGGGCTCGACGTCGAGGAGACCGTGATCACCTGGGCGGCGGCTGCGGTCCTGCTCGTCGGCGGCGACGCGTTCCGCGTCCGCCACGACCCGGTCACCCTGCGCTCGGCGATCTGGCGGGTGCCGCTGCTCGGCCTATCGGGCCTCGCGCTGGCGGCGCTCGCGATCTGGGCCTCGCCGCCTCACCCCTCGTGGGCGGCAACCCTGCGTGAGACGGGCGACCTGCTGCGCTGGCAGCCGGGCCCGGTCCATTTCACGCGCCACGCTGCGCTCCACACCCACTTCGCCTGGATCCCGCTGACCGTCCATCTGATTGAGCTGGGGGCGCTGATGGCGATCGCATACGTGATCTTCCGCCCGCTGGCGGCGCCGCGGTCGCTGCCCGACCCGGCCGCCCGCGGGATGGCCGCGAGCCTCGTGCGCGCCCACGGCACCGACACGCTCTCGTTCTTCAAGCTGCGCGCCGACAAGCAGTACTTCTTCTCTGGCGACCGCGCGGCGTTTGTCGGCTACCGGATCGAGAACGGCGTGCTGCTGCTGTCCGGCGATCCGGTCGGGCCGCCCGCCGCGATCGGTCCGCTGCTCGCCGAGCTGCGGGCGTTCGCCGACGATCGCGGCCTGAAGCTCGGCGCCGTCGGCGCCAGCGAGCGCCTGCGCGCGCGCTACGAGCAGCTGGGGATGCGAACGCTGTACCTCGGCGACGAGGCGATCATCGAGCTCGAGCGCTTTTCGCTCGAGGGCCGCCCGATCCGCAAGGTCCGCCAGTCGGTCACGCGGCTCACCAAGGCCGGCTACGAGGCGGAGCTGCGCGCGGTCCGGGAGCTGGGTCCGGCGACGATCGCCGAGGTCGAGCGGGTGCTGGAGCTCGGCCGCCAGGGGGCGCCGGAACGGGGCTTCTCGATGACGATGGACTCGGTCGCCGGCCGTCAGTGCCAGGACACGCTGGTACTCCTGGCACGTGACGCCGAGGGCGCGATCGGCGGCGTTCTCCACTTCGTCCCGGTGTACGGACGCGACGCCGTTTCACTGTCGTTCATGCGGCGCGATCCCAACACTCCAAACGGCCTGACCGAGTTCCTGGTCGCGCGCGGCGCCGAGCTGCTGCGCGACCGGGGCCTGCGCGAGCTGTCGCTCAACTTCGCGACCTTCGCGAAGTGGATGCACAGCCCGACGCACCGGTACGAGCGCGTGCTCGGCAAGCTGGTCGCGCTCGGCAACCCGTTCTTCCAGATCGAAAGCCTGTACCGCTTCAACGCCAAGTTCTTCCCCCGCTGGGAGCCGCGGTACCTCGTCTACGAGGGGGCGCTGGGGTTGCCCCGGGCGAGCCTCGCCGCCGCCTGGGCTGAGGGCCAGCTTCCCAAGCCTCGGCTGCGCCTCCGGGGGACCCCGATCAGCGCGCGATAAACCCGGCGACCCGGTACTGTTGGACGCCGCAGCAACGTGTCGCTGCCTCCGCTCAGCGCAAGCACACGATGAGCGCCAGGCCGCGACATATCGCTCGCGTTCGCTTCCGTGCAGCTACCCTTGCGGCGGTCCAGCAGCCCCATCCTTGATCAGCAGTTACCGAAGAGATGACCTTTCGCCGTCCTCCGCTTGTCGGGATGGACGTTGCCAGCAGAATCTATGTCCTCGATAAGCGCTTCCATGACCCCTGAGCCGCTCCTGCTGCGGTATTTCGACGTCGTCCTGGTCGTGGTCGCGGCGCCGATCATGATCGCGATCGGGGTCTCGGCTACGGGCTACGCGATCGGCGGCGGGGTGTGGATCGCGCTGCGCGCCGCCGGCGAGGTGCTCGAACGCAACAAGGCGCTGCACGCTAATCCGCGGGCCGACGTCAGCACCCGGCTGGGGTTCATGCTGTCTCGGCTGTTCCTGCTCGCGATCGCGGTCATCATCGCGCGCTCGCAGGGGGGCCGGGACGCAGGGCTGACCGCACTGGTCGTCGTCGTCGTCGCGTTCACCGTGCAGCTCGCCGTCTCGGCGATCACCCGGATTGGGGGCAAGCCGTGAGCGTTCAGCGCTTCAACAACCTCACCACCAAGCAGATCCTTTGGATACTCGCCGGCATCTGGCTTGGCGGGACGATCATCCTGGTCGCCGCCCTCGG
>DATKFF010000363.1:0-2490 GCA_035511595.1 Solirubrobacteraceae bacterium
GGCCGCCAGGTCCAGCTCGCCCGCGATGCCGGCGCACTGGCCGCGCTGCCACTGGCGCTCAACCTGCGAGCAGGCATCCATCTGTTCGCCGGCCAGTTCGACGCGGCTGAGAGGCTGAGCGAAGAGGCACACGCCGTCAGCGACGCGATTGCAAACCCGGACGTGCCCCATGCCCGGGTGTTCCTCGCCGCTTGGCGCGGCCAGGAGACGGAGACGCTACGGCTGACCGGGGCCGTTGACCGGGACGCCACCGCCCGCGGCGAGGGCAGGACGATCGGCGTCGTGAGGTACGCGACCGCGGTGCTCTACAACGGCCTGGGCCGCTACGACGATGCGCTGGCCGCCGCGATGAAGGCCACCGAGTACCCGGAGGATTTGGCGTTCTTCATGTGGGGCCTGGTTGAGCTGATTGAGGCGGCAGCCCGGAGCGGGAAGCCCGAGCTCGCGGCCGACGGCCTGCGCCGGCTCTCAGAGAAGACACAAACCAGCCGCACCGATTGGGCGTTGGGAGTCGAGGCCCAGTCCCGAGCGCTGGTGAGCGAGGATGACGTAGTCGAGCCTCTCTTCCTCGAGGCGATCGAGCGGCTCGAGAGGACCCGCGTTCGCGTCGCGCTCGCTCGCACCCACCTCCTGTACGGCGAATGGCTGCGCCGGGAGCGCCGCCGACTCGACGCCCGCGAGCAGCTACGCCACGCCCACGCGCTATTCACTGAGTTCGGCATGGAGGCGTTCGCCGAGCGCGCCCGGGTCGAGCTCGAGGCGACCGGCGAGCACGCGCGCAAACGGAGCGTCGAGACGCGCGATGACCTCACCCCCCAGGAGGCACAGATCTCTCGCCTCGCGGCCGAGGGGGCCACGAATCAAAAAATCGCCGCCCAGCTGTTCATAAGTCCCAGCACCGTCGACTACCACCTACGCAAAGCGTTCCGCAAACTCGGAGTGAAGTCCCGCCACCAACTCGAACACCGTGATCTACAGCCGGGCGCGGACGCCATACCAGCGGCAGGGGCAGCTGACCCCGATACGTAGCGGCCGTCAGGCGGCGCGGGCCTCCGGGACGGTCGACCCACTCTCGGCGGTTTCCGGGCTGGTGGTCGTTCGTTGGCGACGCGACGAGCGCTCGGCATGGACAAGCGCGGCGGCGGGGACCAGGGTCATGATCGCGATTACCAGCGCCCAGAGAAAAGTGCGGTCGAACGCGGTTGCTACCGGTCCGCTGATCCGCATCCGTTCGGCGTTTGGGAGTGGGGTCAGCAGCCCTCCCGCGGCGGACTGGAGCGACGAAAGAGCGGCTGTGCCCTGCTGTTGGAGCACGACGGCGAGCACGGTCGTGCCGATCGATCCGCCGATTTGTCGCAGAGTGTTGAGCGCGGCCGTGGCTCGAGGCACCTGGGCTGGGTCGAGAAGCTGGTAGGCCGCCGCGACGGAGGGCTGGACCGCGGCGCCGAGCCCCAGCCCGCGGACGAACAGGACGCAGGCGAGCAGCGGGTAGGGGGTGTGTCCGCTAACGAACATGAATGGCACCGTCGCCACGGTGAGCAGCAAGCAGCCGGCGAGCACGACCGGGCCGCCTCCGACGCGGTCGGTCAGGCGGCCGCTGATAGGGAGCATCAGCGCCGCGCCGATCCCCTGGGGGGCAAGCAGCAGTCCGGCGTTCAGCGCGCTCTCGCCGCGGTCGACCTGGTAGTAGAGAGGGAGTACCAGCAGAGTGCCGAACAACGCGGCGCCAAGGAAGAACGTCGTCGCAGCGGCGGCGCTGAAGCCAGGCGAACGAAACAGGCGCAGGTCGGTCAGCGGACGCTCGATCCGCAGGCTGTGCCAGATGAACAGGCCTACCAGCGCGAGCCCCGCGAGGATTGGACCCGACGCGATCAGATGCTCGATTCCCCCGTGGGTCTCCGTCTCGGAGAGGCCGAACACGATTCCGGCCAGACCCGGACACAAGAGGGCGGCTCCAAGCCAATCCAACTTGCCTGCGTCGGCCCTGCCGGCGTCCGGTTTGAGCACGCGCGCCGCGAGGAGGATCGCAGCGCCGGCGATCGGAACGTTGACCACGAAAATCCACTGCCAGGAGGTGTTGTCGAGGATCAGACCGCCGATGATCGGACCGAAGATCGGCCCGAGAAGAATCGGCACCCCAACCGCGGCAAGGGCACGCCCGACCCGCCGCGGCCCGGCGCTCTGCGCGATCAGGGTGAAACCGACCGGCATCAGCATCCCGCCGCCAAGGCCCTGAAGGATCCGGAACCCGATCAGTTCACCGGCCGAGGTCGCCAACGCGCACAGTCCTGAGCCCAGCGCGAACAAACCGATCGAGGCAATCCATGTGCGCTTGGAGCCGAACCGTTCCGTAAGCCAGCCGGAGAGCGGGATCACGGCCGCGAGCGACAGCAGGTAGCCAGTAGAAACCCACTGAATGCTGCTGAGTGGCGCGTGCAGTTCCCTCGAGAGGGTGTCCAGCGCCACGTTGACGATCGTCGTGTCGAGCAC
>DATKFF010000364.1:0-2138 GCA_035511595.1 Solirubrobacteraceae bacterium
CTACATCTAGGACGGCCTAACGGGGTGATGCCCTCGCTTAACGGTGTCGAGTTCGTCGGCTGCGGCTAAAGCGTTGGCGGCAAGCTCATGCAGTGCGGCGGGCGTCAAGATCGACCCCTCTCCGAGCCGCGAGCGCTCATCAACAGCGCGTCCGCCACGTCTATCGACGGCAGCGGCCCACCCCGCTCCCGAGCGGCACTGCGAAGAGCCACACCAGTCGCAGCTCGGAGTCGATGGTCTCGATGTCGAGGACTCAGACACCCCCAACCGCGCTGACTCCGGCTGTTCAGCGGCGGCCGGTGGCCGGGGCGAGGCGGGCCATCCCGCGCAGCATCCACGGTGTCCGCCTCGCGATCGCCTCCACGGCGCGGTCCGAGCGGCGCATCGCGGTCCGACGGCCAGGAGTGGGCATTGACGCCAGTTCCGCCTCGACCGATCCCGCCGGCGGGCCGTGGCGATTGACCACCAGGAGTTGCCAGGTGCCGGGCACGCCACGCAGCTCGACGCTGCCGCGGTCCTCGAAGCCCGTGCCCGAGCCGACGACCAGATCACGCACGGTGCGGGACACGAGGATGTCGCCGGCGCCGGCCTGGCCGAGGATCCGCGCCGCGATGTGTACCGCGAGCCCCCCGATGTCGGCGTCCAGCAGTTCGCACTCCCCGGTGTGGATGCCAGCGCGGATCTCAATGCCCAGGGTCTCGGCGTCACCGCGCAAGGCCTCGGCGCAGCGGATCGCCTGCGTGGGGCCGTCGAACGTGGCGAGGTGCCCGTCGCCGGTGCTCTTGACCACCGTGCCGCCGAATCGCTGCGTAAGTTCGGCTGTGATCTCACCAAAGCGCTGCAGCACCGCGCGCCAGCGCTCGTCGCCCGTGGCCGCGGCGTGTTGGGTCGAGGCGACCATGTCGGTGAACAACACGGTGCGCAGTGCGCGATGTGACTGCGGCGGTGCGGCATGCCGGCCGGTGAGGAACTCCTCGATCTCGGTCAGGATCCTGTCGGGGTCGGTAAACCAGGGCGCGTGGTCGGCGCCGTCGACCTCGAGGTACCGCGCGCCGGGAATGTGGTCGGGGAGATACCGGCCGAACTGCACCGGAAGTAGGTCCTCGCGGGCATGGATGACCAGGGTGGGCGCGGTGAGCGTCGATAGGATCGGCCGCACGTCGATCCGGAGGTTCGATTCCATCGTCGCTCGGAACATCCCCGGACTGGCGCTCATCCGCTCGAACATGGCGAGCTGGCGTGTTAAGCGGACCGACGGGAACATCATCTTGGCTGTTGCACCGCTGCCCCACGCCGAGAGGGCGCCGCGGACGAATTCCTGGTAGCTGGCGATCTGCTTCGTCGACGGCGTGTACTTCTCACCCAGCTCGGCAAGGAGGCGCGCCCGCAGCTCGGCCGGGTCGCGATCCAAGTCGTCCCAGCTGGCGCCGGGCAGGGCCGCGAACGAGCCGTAAATGATCAGCGCCCGCGTTCGCTCCGGTCGTCTTGCCGCAAACACGATGGCCTGCGGGCCGCCCTCGCTCATAGCGAAGAGAACGGCCTTTCCGAAGCCGGCGGCGTCCATGACGGCCTCGATCTCGGCCGCTCGCTCTTCAAGCAAACGAACCTTCGGGATGGGGTCCGACAGCCCGACCCCAGCCTTATCGAATAGGAGCACGCGGCAGAACGTGGCGAGCTGATCGAAGAAGGCCTTGAATTCGGGCATGGCCCAGAACAGCTCGACGTGGGTGACTATCGGCCCGACGAAAACGAGCTCGACGGGGCCGTCGCCGAACACTTGATACGCCAGGCTGAGATCGCCGCACTTGGCGTATGACGTTTCCGCCATGGCATGAGCGTACTGCTGTCGGGCGCTACGACTCCCGACTTCGGGCGCAGTTGCGTGCCGCTCTACCGAGCCCTCCGCTTATCTGGCACGTATCTGGCACGCGCTGATTAACAAGCCCAAAAAAGTACCTCTGAACTGCGTAAATACTCGTGCGCGATACTGGGATTGAACCAGTGACCTCTTCCGTGTCAGGGAAGCGCTCTCCCGCTGAGCTAATCGCGCTGGGAATCGAACTGGAGGTGGAGACGGGAATCGAACCCGTGTGCACGGCTTTGCAGGCCGTTGCCTCACCACTCGGCCACTCCACCGC
>DATKFF010000365.1:0-6228 GCA_035511595.1 Solirubrobacteraceae bacterium
AACGCCAGCTCCATCTCCGACTCGACACCGGCAGCCCGCATCACCCGGAACCCCGACGCGGACTCGATCGCGAACTCCAACAGCGCGGTCTTGCCAACCCCGGGCTCGCCGCTCACCACCAGCACCCGGCTCTGCCCACCGCGCACGGCCTCAAGCAGCCCCTCCAGGACCTTGCGCTCGCTGCGCCGGTCGTGTAACGCCGGCCCCTCGGTGACCATTCAGAGCGACCATACAGCGCCCGCGGTTGGTTGACAGGGCGCGGGCTTGGCGCACGCAGGAGCCGGTCCCCCGGCGGCCACTACATGTTCGGATCAGTTCCGGCGAGCGGCGGCATCGGAGCGTGTGCCTGGCCGCAGCAGGTGCTGTTTGAGTTGGTGGCGGGACTTCACTCCGAGCTTGCGGAACGCCTTCCGAAGGTGGTAGTCAACGGTGCTGGGGCTGATGAACAGCTGCGCGGCGATCTCTTGGTTGGTGGCATCGTCTGCCGCGAGGCGGGAGATCTGTGCCTCCTGGGGGGTGAGGTCGTCGCGGGTCTCGACGGTCCGTTTGCGGGCGTGCTCGCCGGTTGCCACAAGCTCGACCCGAGCGCGCTCAGCGAACGCCTCCATCCCGAACTGACTGAACAGCTCGTGGGCGGTGCGTAACTGCTCGCGCGCGTCGACCCGGCGGCGCTCCCGTCGCAACCACTCGCCATAGAGCAGATGAGCGCGGGCGAGCGCAATCCGAACACCGGTCCGGCCGAGCCGCTCGATCGACTCTCGGTAGAGCCGCTCCGCGACTTCGCCGTCGCTCAGCAGCGCCCGCGAATACGCCTCGGTCCCGAGCCCCCAGTCGGTGCCGCTGGCCTGAGTGGTATTCGAGAGCCGCTCGAGGGCGTCGGCAGCGTCCTCTGACATACCGCAACGGATGGCCGCCTCGATTAGCTCCGGGAGTGCGCGAGGAGGGTCATGGGGATCGGCACTGGCCTGTCGGGCTGCAGTCAGCGCGTCCTCATATCGCCCGAGGCCGTTGTGGAGAATTGCGCTGGCCCACTGAATGACGGTCAGCCCCATTCCCTCGCCTCGGCGCAGCACCTCCTGGCTGCTCGACTCGATGAGCGCGGTGGCACGGTCCTCGCGGCCCTGACAGGCGGCGAGCAACACCGGGCCATACGCCGTCGGATGGCTCCCTGTCACCTCGGTGATCGCCTGTCCCTCCTCGGCCAGAGAAGTCGCCCTCGCGGAGTCTCCGGCGAATAGCACGCAGGAGGAGAGCGCGTCGAGGGCGATCGGGAGCGCGGCGAGGGCTCCCGCTTCGCGGGCGAGCTCCACCAGGCGCTCGGAAAACAGGCGCCACGTTTCGTCGTCCCAAAGCTCGTAAGCCGTGTGACAAGCGAGCCACAGCCAGCGGATCTCCTCGTCCCTCGGGACCGACCCGCTACGAAACGCCCTCAGCGCCCGCTTCAACATCGGCGCCCCAGCTTGGTAGCCCTCGGTGATCAGCAACACCCAACCATCGAGGAGGAGATCGGACGGGCGTGGCGTTCGCACCGGCGGGGCAGCACGGACGGCATCGGCGACCTGCAAGAGACCGACGCCCGTGGCCAGGCGGTGGGCCACCACTGCCGCGATCAACGCGTCGAGGTAGGTTTCGCGCGCCAGCCTCGCGTCAAGCGACTCGAGCCGCTTCGCCGCCTGCAGCAGCAGTGGCGGGGCGTCGCGGCCGCGGTTCACGGCGAACGCGATCTGTGCCCGCAGCACATCCACTTGGGCGCGCTCGAACTCGGTGAGCAGCCCCGAGTCTGCGATGGCCACCAGTCCGAGTGCCACGTCGAGCGCGCCGGCTCGGTATTTGGCCTGCGCCGCAGCTAGAGCTCGCCGTGCTCGGCGCTCCGGGTCGAGCGTCAGCGCGGTCGCTCGTTCGAGGAACGCGGCGGCAGCCGATAAGCCTCCGCGGGCTTGCGCCCGGCCGGCGGAGCGCTCGAGCTCGGCGGCGACGTCCTCGTCGAACCCTGGGGTCGCATGGGCGAGGTGCCAGGCGCGGCGATCGGGGTCGACCTCGGGATCGGTCGCGTCGGCCAGCGCACGGTGCACCGCTTGCCTGTCCTCCGGCGACGCCGCTCGATACACGGACGAGCGGACCAGCGGATGACGAAAGGTCACGCTCGCGCCAATCGTTAGCAGCCCGTCGGTGTCGGCCGACGCCTGGACCCCGATCCCGAGTCGCCCGGCCGCGCGCCACACCAGCACCGGGTCGCCGACCGGCTCTGCCGCCGCGACCAGCAACAGACGCTGAGTCTCCGCCGGGAGTCCCTCCAGCCGGCGGCGGAAGCTGTCCTCGATCCGCCCCGAAAGTCCCGGCGCGTCCAACAAACCGAACCCGCCTGCCAGCTCAGCCGGCGTCAACCCCCGCGGCAACTCCAACAACGCCAGTGGGTTGCCCCGCGTCTCCGCAAGAAGCCGTTCGCGCACCCGCTCGTCCAACGGAAGCCGGACCGCCGAGCCCAGCAACGCGCGCGCATCACCATCATGCAGGCCCTCGACAACTAACTCCTGAAAACCCGTGAGCTCTTGGCTCGGCTCACGGGTCGAGATCACCAGCGCGAGCGACTCCGCCAACAGCCGTCGCGCCACGAACACCAGCGCCTGCGCCGAGGCCCGATCAAGCCACTGCGCATCATCGACAACACACAGAAGCGGCTGCTCCTCAGCCGCTTCTGACAACAGACTCAACACCGCCAACCCCACCAGAAACCGATCCGGCGCGTCCCCGGCGCACAACCCGAATGCGACGCCGAGCGCCTCCTGCTGCGGGGCAGGAAGCCGGTCGAGCCGATCCAGCAACGGCGCGCACAACTGCTGCAGCGCCGCGAAGGCGAGCTCCATCTCCGACTCCACACCCACGGCCCGCATCACCCGGAACCCAGATGCGGATCCGATCGCGGACTCCAACAGCGCCGTCTTGCCAATCCCCGGCTCGCCGGTCACGACCAGCACCCGGCTCTGACCGCCGCGCACGGCCTCGAGCAGCCCCTCCAGGACCTTGCGCTCGCTGCGCCGGTCGTGCAACGCCGGCCCCTCAGTGACCATGCGACACCGACCATACCGCGCGGCCGCCGTCCAGTCGACACGCGCGCGACTACGCGGCTTTGCGGTTGCGGACTACGAGCTCAGTGATTCGAGTCAACCAGAGCGGACCTAGGCTCGCGTCGACCAGTCCACCAGGCTTAGGAACATCTCATGGCAATCCCATCGAAGATCAATCGCAACACCAGCCGCGATCTGGCCGTGATCGCCGTCCGTGTGCTGGACGACGCGCATATGACGTGGGTCGCGACAGAGATCGAATCCGAGCACGCGCTCCGCGCGTGGTTCGACGCTGACGCGCCGCAAGGTGCGGGCGCCTATCTGGCATACCGCGCAGCGGTCGACCGTGAGGAGGCGGCAGCCATCGACCTGCAGCGGCTGTCTGAGCTGACCCAGCCCTGTCAGGAGCAACTCGCCCATACCGAGTAGGGCCGGCGACGGGTAAAGAGCGCGCATCGGCCCTAGGGACTACGAGATTTCCCGTCACGGACTACGTGTCGCGTGATTCGAGGACCGCCGGTCGCTGCGACTGTCGATCTACCCAACGAAGGAGCGACATGACACGACGCAGTACACCCATCGCGTTCCTCGCCAGCGCAGCGGTGACACCACTCGCCGGCCTGGCCATCCTCGGCGGCGCCCACGTTGCGAACGCGGGCACGACACACCCGACCTTCGAAAGCGAACGCGCGGTCAACACCGCCTTGGTGACTCGGAGCAGTCGAGTTCCCACCGTCCAAGTTCGCCGCACAAACCTGGGAAAGATCCTCGTCGACTCGCGCGGCCGCACCTTGTACCTCTTCAACAAGGACACGGGAGGAAAGAGCAGGTGCTCGGGCAGCTGCGCCGTTAACTGGCCCCCGCTGCTCGCGGTCGGCAGGCCCGCAGCGGGAAGCGGCATCACGGCCTCCAAGCTCGGGACGACCAGGCTGTCGGACGGCAAGACACAGGTGGTCTACAACCGACACCCGCTCTACCGGTTCATAGGGGACACGAAGCCCGGCAATACGAACGGGCAAGGCCTGACGGCGTTCGGCGCACGTTGGTCCGTGGTCTCACCGGCCGGTAACCAGATCAGATGACGCGCCCCCGACTCGACTCATTTCACTCTCGGCTGATTCCGGGATTCTGCTTGCTGGCAGTGAGCCTGCTCGCGGCCGCCTGCGGCAGCGCAGGCAAGACGAGCGGCAGTGCCGCTCCCGGGACGAGCCCCGCGCCCGCTACTTCTGCGCTCACGACCTGGAGCCTGCCCGGTGCCGACCTCCAGAACTCACGGGACGTCGGCGGCCCGATCAACGCATCGAACGTCACGACGCTCGGAGTCGCGTGGACCGTGCCGATCACCGCCCACAGTGCGTTCGGCGCGTATGTGACCACGCCGGTCGTGGCCAACGGCGTGCTCTACACGCAGGACCTCGACTCCAACGTCCAGGCGATCAACCTCACCAGCGGCAAGGTGATCTGGACGCACAAGTACAACTCGCCGAACGAAGGCCCGAACGGGGTGACGTTCGCCAACGGCAACCTCTACGGCGCGACAAACCGGGCAGCCTTCGCCCTGAACGCCTCGACAGGCAAGCAGCTTTGGACCAAGGTACTGATCCGCAACGCCGCCGAGGGCATCGATATGGCGCCGGGATACAACAACGGCACGGTCTACGTGTCGACCGTGCCTGGCAACACGAACACCTTCTACGCCGGCAACGGCCAGGCTGTTCTGTGGGCGATCAATGCCTCGACCGGGGCGACCAGATGGAAGTTCGATGAAGTGCCTACAAACCTCTGGTCCTCGGCGCACACGAACATCAACTCGGGCGGTGGTATGTGGGATCCGCCGACGTTCGATGGGGCGGGGAACCTCTACATCGGCGTGTCGAACCCGGCGCCGTTCACCGGTTCAGCGAAGTTTCCGTGGGGCTCCAGCCGACCCGGCCCGGATCCCTACACCGATTCGATCGTCAAGCTCAACGCCGCAACCGGCAAGCTCATCTGGCATTACCAGCTGACGCCGCACGACATCTACGACTACGACCTCGAGAACTCGCCGATCCTCGCCACCGTGAACGGCAGGCAGATCGTGATCGACGGCGGCAAGGCCGGCATCATCGTCGCGGTCGACAGGCAGAGCGGCAAGCCGCTCTGGAAGCGTTCGGTGGGCGTCCACAACGGCCACCAAAACGACGACCTCCTCGCCCAAAAACGTGACTTCTCGAAGCTCCACATCCCGGAAACCGTCGAACCGGGTGACCTCGGCGGTATCGAATCCCAGCTCGCCTCGAACGGCACGACAGTGTTCGCCGCCGTCAACAACCTCCCCTGGAGGTACAAGAGCCAGGGGCTAACGGGGATCTCACCCGCGGTGCCGTTCAACAAGGGGACCGGCGAGGTGGTCGCCGTCAACGAGGCGAACGGCCAGATCCGCTGGGATCACAAGCTACCGTCGTCACCCTATGGCGGGGCGACGATCGCCAACAACGTCGTGTTCACGACGACGTTTAACGGAACGCTGTATGCGCTCAGTGAGAGCACCGGTCAGGTGCTGTGGACAACGAAGCTCTCAGCGGGGACCAACGCGCCCGTTGGCGTTGTCGGCGACACGGTCCTCACTGCTGCCAGTTTCCCAAGCGGGCCCGGCCAGCAGGCGCTGATCATCGCGTATCGGCTCGGAGCGACAGGCAAGCTTCCGGCGCCGACGTCGACAACGCCGCCGCCGAAGCGGCCACCTGCCACGAGCACGCCGAGCACCCTCAACCTGGCTCCGATGGATGACATGCTCATGTTCGACACCAACAAGCTGACCGCCAAGGCCGGCAAGGTGACGGTCAAGTTCACCAACAACTCGGCCATCTCCCACAACGTCGTGATTGTCAACTCGGCAAACAAGGTCTTGGGGAGGACGCCGACGTTCGACGGCGGAACCAAGAGCTTCACCGTGACGCTCAAGCCCGGCACGTACACGTATTACTGCTCGGTGCCGGGCCACCGCCAGGCGGGCATGCAGGGAACGCTGACGGTCAAATAGAACGCGATCGCACGAGCGGCGATGGACGCGGTCCGAGGGCGGTTTGCTCCCGGGCCGCTTCCATCGATGCCAGGGAAGCTTGGCGTCAGCATGCGACCTCAGAGGGCAACCGCTGGTCCCTCAGTAGTACCCCCAGCCGGA
>DATKFF010000366.1:0-8275 GCA_035511595.1 Solirubrobacteraceae bacterium
ATCCGGCTTGTACTCGGTCGGGCTGGCGGCGTTCCAGAGCAGCGGTTTGTCAGCCGCCTTTGGCGGGATCATCGACACGGGTAAGAGCGGCTTCGTGCCGGGCTTCACGGACAAGATCACGGGCTCTAAGGCATCCTTCACGGGCCTCACCAACATCAGCCGCCAGGCCGTCACGAACTACCTCTGGGAGTTCGGCGACGGCTCGACCGGCACCGGCGCCACGCCCACCCACGACTACGCGAACGCCGGCACCTACACGGTTACTCTCGTGGAGTTCAGCGGCATCGGCTCCGCGTTTCCCGGATCGGGAGCCGCGCCGATCTACGACAAGACGATCACGGTCGGCTGACCCCGACTAGTGCTGGATGGCCGCCGCCCGGCGGCGGCCATCCAGTGCAGGGGCCGGTGCGCCACGTGTCGATGCTCCGGCGCGCGGCGCGTCGTCGGGAACGGTGGTGCTGAATTCGACGAGGTAGTCCATGACGTTGCTCCTTGTTCCGCTGTGAAGCGCGCCGCTCGGGCGCTAGCTAGCGAAGCGGTGCGTGCTGCTCCTAGCGGCCGACTTCGAAGGCGAGGTCGACCGCCGCGATCACCGTGCCCTGGGACTCGATGTCGACGCTTACGGGCGCGATCGCGTGCCCTTGCTGGTCGTAGATGCGTTTGACGCTGGGGAGATCGCGAACGATCGCGTTCGTGGCCCTCAAGGGACGGTCAGGAACATCCGGCCTGGCTTGAGACAGCTCGATGCCGCGGAGGTCGGCGTACTGGACCTCCGCGCCGAGGGCCCGGATCAGTGCTGAGATAGCGCAGGCGCGCGCCGCGCCAACAGCTCGGGTTACCTCGCGGTCCCAGTTCGGGCTCGTGTTGGCGAGGCGCGCGATCGCGCCGATCGAGGCGTAGTCCATCGTCGCCTCAGGTCGCTCTGGTCCCCGCGCCGGTCATCGCTAGGAACTGATGCTCGATTTGTGGGTAGAGCGTGCCCTGGTCGTCGCTCAGCCTGGCCTTGACCGCGCGGCTGTAGTCATCGACGACCGCCTCTGGCTCGTCGGCCTCGAGCGCGTCGAGCGCTGACGCTGCGACGGTTGTCGGAGGGATCTTCTCGAGCTCGATGGCGGCCGTCATATCGGTGTCGACGGGGCCGGCGTGGACGCCGACCACATGGGTGCCCTGGCGCCGCAGCTCGATCCGTGCGGCGTTCGTGAAGCTCCATGCCGCAGCCTTGGATGCCGAGTAGGTCGTGATCAGCGGCGCCGCGACCCACGAGAAGACGGACAGGACGTTGACGAATGCGCCTCCGCCGTTGCGTTCCAGCACCGGCGCGAACGCCTGCGTCATCGACACCAGGCTGAGGTAGTTGGTCTCGAGCTCGATCCGCGCGGTGTCGAGCGAGGCGCTCAGCGGGACGCCGACGTGGAGGACGCCGGCGTTGTTGACGACCACCTGCACGTCGTCGAGCTCGCGCGCGACCTCCGCGATTCGTTCGGGGTCGGTGACGTCGAGCTGGACGGGCACAACGCGGGGGTCGGTGACGGTGGTCAGGTCGCGCACCGCGGCGTAGACGTTGTTGGCGCCGCGGTCGAGCAGCGCGTCAACGAACGCCTTGCCGATCCCGCGGTTGGCGCCCGTGACGAGCGCCGTGCTGTCTTGGATGTTCATGGCTGTTCCTTGTGAGGTTGTGTTGTTGGGGTGGACTAGCCTTCCTCGCCGAGAGCCACGCGTCCGTCGATCGGAGCCGTCGCGGCAATGGGCGCTACGGGATGGGCGGGGAGCAGCCGCAGGGCCGCGATTGCGGCCACGCCGCTGACGCCGGCCGCGACGAGGCACCCGGCGCTGAAGCCGTGAAAGAAGGCGTTGGACGCTGCAGCGTGGACGGCGTGCCCGAGTGCGGGGTGACCGTTAAGGCTCGCGCGGTTGGCGAGCCCGAGCGCTGCGCCGACGGAGTCGTGGGCGGCGCGCGCGAGCCGCGGGGTCAGCTCCCCGGGAAGCAGGTTGGTCAGGCGGGTGTTGTAGAGCGACGCGTAGACGCTGCCGATGATCGCGACGCCGAGCGTGCTGCCGAGCAGGCGGGTGGAGTCGTTGACAGCGGAGCCAACGCCGGCCTTCGCCTTCGGTACGACCCCCATGATCGCTTCGGTCGCGGGTGCGCTCACGAGTCCCACGCCGCTGCCGCCGAGCACCATCTGGCCGGCAATCTCGAGGTAGCTGGTTCCTGTGCGTGCGGTAGCGACCCAGGCAAAAAAGCCCGCGAGAGAGAACAGGCCGGCGGTGACGACCTGCTTGGTGCCCACGCGCACGGCGAGCTTGGTGCCGAGAACCGACGCGATCGCGACCGAGAAGGCCACGGGCAGCAGGTGAACGCCGGTGGACAGCGGCCGGTAGCCCTTGAAGAACTGGAAGTACTGGGTGATCAGAAAGCTGAACCCGGCGATCGCGAAGAACGCGACGGTCACCGAACCGCTCGCGGCGGTGAACCGCAGGTTGCGGAACAGGCTGAGGTCGACCATCGGCTCCGAGGTCGTTCGCTCGCGGGCGACGAAGATGGCGAACACGGCGGCGGCGAGCGCGAAGCCGCCAAGGCTGCGGGCGCTACTCCAGCCATGGGCGGGGGCCTCGATGATCGTGTAGATCAGGAGCGCCATCGCGGCGCTCGAGAGCACCAGTCCCGGGATGTCCGTCTTGCCCGCGCTCGGATCGCGCGAGGTCGGCACGCTCCAGGCGACGAGCGCGGCGCCGACAGCGGCGACGGGTGCCATCGCGAAGAAGATGCTCGTCCACCTGAACTGCTCGAGCAGCCACCCCCCGACGATCGGCCCGAGCGCGACCGCCGCGCCGATCGTCGCCCCCCAGAGGCCGATCGCGCGGGCGCGCTCGCCCCGCTCGGTGAACACGTTCGAGATCAGCGACAAGGTCGCGGGGAAGATCATCGCCGCGCCGAGACCCATGAAGCAGCGGGCGACGATCAGCTGCCCGGGGGTGCTGGTCAGGCCACCGGCGACACTCGCGAGACCGAACACCGCGAGGCCGACGAGCAGAAATCCCTTGCGGCCGAGGCGGTCCGAGAGGCTACCGGCCGCCAGCAGCAGGGACGCGAATACCAGGCTGTAGGCATCGACGACCCACTGCAGCTGCGAGTTCGACGCATGCAGCTCGCGAACCAGCGTCGGGAGGGCCACGTTGACGATCGTGATGTCCAGGTTGATCACAAACGCCGCCAACAGCAGCGAGATCAGAATCAGCGGCTTCTGTTTCATGACTCCTCCAGGAGCTGGTGTCGGACAAGACCAGACGTAGTTCTAAATCATTTAGACAAGAAAATCAAGCTCTTAGACGAATTTCTCTACGTTCTGCTAGAGTTAGTTCCAACATGAGGTCCTATGACGAGTACTGCCCGATCGCGAAATCGCTCGACGTCGTCGGTGACCGCTGGACGCTGCTGATCGTCCGCGAGCTCGCGCTGCGCGGGGCCTGCCGATACACCGACCTGCGCAATGGGCTGCCCGGGATCGCGAGCAACCTGCTCGCCGAGCGCCTGAGGGAGCTTGAGCACGCCGGCGTGATCGCACGCGAGGACGCGCCGCCACCGATCGCCACCACCCTCTTCCGTCTCACCCCGCGCGGCGAGCAGCTCCGGCCGGTGCTACACGACCTCGGCCGGTGGGGGCTTCCATTGATGACCGAGCCGAAGCCCGGCGAAGCTTTCCGCAGCCACTGGCTCACGTCGGCGCTCGAGTTGATGCTCACCGACCGCCGGCCCGACGCCTCACCCGTGACCGTCGAGCTTCACACCGGCGATCAACCGATCGTGGTCGAAACGCGCGACGGCACGATCCACACCCGGCTCGGGACCGCCGACAACGCCGACGCGACGGTAACCGGCCCCCCCACACCCATCATGCGCCTCCTGCTCGGCCTACTCCAACCAGCCGACGCCAAGGCGAACGGAATCGACTACGAAGGCGACCCGATAATCCTCGACCGGATCGGCCCACAGACGACGCCCACCGCCGCGCCGAGCTGAACTCAGACGAGCCGAGACGCCAGCAGCCGCGGGATGCGAATCATGCGCACTGCGCTTCGGGCGCTTAGCCGGGACCGGGCGCCGAGCCCTCACCGTCTAGCCGGGTAAGCGCGGCTCTGGCCAGGATCTCTGTCGTCAGTCCGATTGCGCGTTCGTCGATGTCGAAGTCTGGGGCGTGGTGCATGCCGTATCCCTCGCCGCCTGCGCCGACCATGATGAATCCTGTCGGGACCCGGTCCGCGATGTTTGCGAAGTCCTCGCTTGCTGGAAAGACGCCTGGGTCGACCACGCTCGCCCGTGCCGACTCCGCAGCCTGGGAAAGGAGCGCGGTTGGTCTCTCGTGGCAGCGCAGGACCGGCATGGTCGCTGGCAAGCGCAGCTCATGGGTGACTCGCAGCGCAGCGCACACGCCAGCTGCGATGTCCTCGACGCGCGCGAGTGCGCGGTCGCGAACAGATGGGTCAAGCCAGCGAAGAGTCCCCCGAAGCGTCACCGTGCCGGCGATGACGTTCGCGGCCGTCCCGCCCTCGATCGATGCAATCGTGAGCGTCAGAACCTCGGCCGTTGATGTTTCGCGGCTGACGATCGATTGCAGCGCGCTCACGAGTTGCGCGGCGGCGAATACCGCGTCCCGGGCTTCGTGCGGCATGCCCGAGTGACCACCGCCGCCCATAACAGCCAGTTCGAACAGATCAGCGCCGACCATGAAGTCACCAGCCCGTATACCGACTACGCCGAACGGTGCCCGGCTTAGCACGTGTGCGCCAATGGCTTCGTCGACGCCCTCTAGCGCGCCATCGCCGATCACGGCGAGCGCGCCCGCCCCAACCTCCTCCGCCGGCTGAAACAACAGCCGCACCCGCCCCGCCAACGAATCCGCGCGCGGCGCGAGCAGCGAAGCGACGCCGAGAAGCGCGCTTGTGTGTGCGTCGTGGCCGCACGCGTGCATCCGCCCGGATACCTGCGAGCCGTACGACCGTCCAGGCTTCTCCTCCAACGGCAACGCATCCATGTCAGCGCGCAACAGCAGCGTCGGGCCGGGGCGTCCACCACCAATATCGACGATCACGCCAGTTCCACCGACCCCCGTACGCGGCTCGAGCCCAATCTGACGCAGCCTGTCGGCCACGAGCTCCGCCGTCCGATGCTCAGCAAACGCTAGCTCGGGTTGCTGGTGCAGCGCCCGACGGGTCGCAACCAGTTCGGGCTCAAGCGCAACACGGTCCCCGACCAACTGCTCTGCCACGCGGCAGACCCTACCGCGGTGAAAGAGCCGCTAGGGGCGAGCCTCGAGCTCGCTGATCCGGTCGAGTAGCTCGGATACGAGCACGGCGCCGGCGTAATTGAGCCCGAGGTCACGGCGTAGCCGCTCCGCTCGCGCCACCCGCGCGGCGCTGCTCGGGTCGAAGCGTGGGGCTTCGGCGGCCGCGGCCGGGTGCGGCTCGAACAGCCCCAACTCCAGATAGCGCCGCACGTGCACGATCCTGACCCCCGCCCGCCTGGCGACGACGGTCAGCTCGACTGCCTTCTCCTCCGTGAGGTAGCGACGAGGGGGGTCGGTGTGCCTGTCTGCGTTCATCCTCCCGCCTCCCCCGGGTCCAGCCTCGAACTTTCGGCGAGCTGCTCGTAGAGCTCGCGCTCCCGGTCCGAGAGCTCCTTCGGCACCACGATCTTGACGATTGCGTGGAGATCACCGCTACCGCCGCCGCGCTTCGGAAGTCCCCGTCCACGAAGCCGCAGCCGCCGGCCGCTGGACGAGCCCGGCGGGACCCGAACCTGGGCGATACCGGTGGGCGTCTCCACCGCCAGGGTCGCCCCGAGCGCCGCTCCGGAAGGTGTGATCGGGAGGTCGACATCAAGATCTTCATCGCCGCGCCGGCGGAAGCGCGGATGCGGCTTCAGCGCGACCCGCAAGAACAGATCGCCGGGCGGACCGCCATCGCGCCCCTCGCCCCCCTGTCCCGCCACGCGGATCAGCTGGCCGTCACGAACACCCGCGGGGAAGTTGACGCTGACCTGACGGCCGTCCATCGTCAACCGCCGCCGGCCGCCGGCCAGCGCGTCCTCGAGCGACAGTTCGAGCAGTGCCTCGCGGTCCTGTCCGCGCACCGGCCCGCCGGCGCGGCCGGATCGCGCGCCGAACAGAGCCTCGAACAGGTCGTCGCCGAACCCCGCCCGCGTACCGTCGCCGAACCCCTGGTGGGCGAAGAAGTCCTCGAAGCTCTCGTCAGGCGTCTCATGCTCCGCTTCACGCCAACGCGCACCGAGGCGGTCGTAACGCTCCCGCTTCTCGGCGTCCGATAGAACCTCGTACGCCTCGCCGAGCTCCTTGAAGCGGTCTTCGGCGTCGCGGTCGGAGTTCAGGTCCGGGTGGTACTTGCGCGCCAGCCTGCGGTACGCGCGTCGAATGGTGTCCTGGTCGGCATCTCGCGGAACGCCCAGTACCTCGTAATAGTCCGTATAGCTCAGCGGCATCCTCGAATGAATCCTCGCTCAAACGGGCCGCACCCCCCGCCGCCAGCGATCCAAGTGGCGGAAACGCGCGGGGAGCGCGACGCCAGGGAAGAGATTGCTAGATGCTTGGCAGAACGGGGCGGTTCAAACGAACGTCATCCGACCAGCGGACGCGCACCACTCGCGTCAGTCAGCAGCGCCCACCACCTGCGGTTTCGCAACGCCGAAGCAGCGCCTGCCGGGTCTGGGCTTCGATCCCTGGCTCAGTGTGCCGCTTCCCGCGCGCGTCGCGGCAGTTTCCAGCCAGGACGGACAAAGTGGCAGGTGTAGCCGTTGGGGTAGCGCTCAAGGTAGTCCTGGTGCTCGGGCTCCGCCTCCCAGAACGGTCCGGCGGGCTCCACCTCGGTGACGACCGTGCCAGGCCAAAGGCCGGAGGCGTCGACGTCGGCGATCGTTTCCTCCGCCACGTGGCGCTGCTCGTCGTTGACGTAGTAGATCGCCGAGCGATAGCTCTCCCCGACATCGTTGCCTTGGCGGTTCTTCGTCGTCGGGTCGTGAATCTGAAAGAAGAACTCGAGCAGGTCCCGATATGAGATGCGGTCGGGGTCGAACAGGATCTCGATCGCCTCCGCATGCGAGCCGTGGTTGCGATACGTCGCGTTGGGTGTGTCGCCGCCCGTGTAGCCAACGCGCGTTCCGACCACACCATCGAGCTTACGGATCAGATCCTGTACACCCCAGAAGCACCCGCCCGCAAGGATCGCCTTCTCGGTTTCAGCCATCTCTCTGCTCCTTCTGGTCACGGTTCTGTGGTCGCGCGAACATCTGTTAACAACACGGTAGACGAGGCGCTCCGCCTAACTCCGTTTTCACGACTGCGCGAGCGTTCCGATCTTGGGCGCGTCTTCGACGGTCAGTTCGCTCGAGACGCGGGTTCACGGCGCGCGCCTGGCTGGAGCAGGTGCTGTTTGAGTTGGTGGCGGGATTTGACTCCGAGCTTGCGGAACGCCTTGCGTAGGTGGTAGTCGACGGTGCTGGGGCTGATGAACAGCTGCGCGGCGATTTCCTGGTTCGTGGCGCCGTCG
This sequence comes from Solirubrobacteraceae bacterium, assembly GCA_035511595.1. Classification (GTDB taxonomy): domain Bacteria; phylum Actinomycetota; class Thermoleophilia; order Solirubrobacterales; family Solirubrobacteraceae; genus Palsa-465. The sequence goes on from DATKFF010000366.1 coordinate 7,558, forward strand.
GCCGCGAGGCGGGAGATCTGTGCTTCCTGTGGGGTGAGGTCGTCGCGCGTCTCGACGGTTCGTTTGCGCGGATGTTCGCCGGTCGCCCGGAGCTCGACCCGGGCGCGTTCGGCGAACGCCTCCATGCCGAACTCCGTGAACAGCTCGTAGGCGGTGCGCAGCTGCTCGCGCGCGTCGAGCCGGCGGCGCTCGCGGCGCAGCCATTCGCCGTACAGGAGATGAGCGCGGGCAAGCTCGACGCGGACGCGAGTCCGGTCGCGCGCCTCGATCGCCTCGCGATAGAGCGTCTCGGCCGCCTCCCCTTCGGTCAGCAGCGCCCGCGAGCGGACCTCGATCCCCAGGGCCCAGTCGGTGCCACTGGCCGCGGTTGTCCGCGAGAGCCGGTCGAGGGCATCGGCCGCGAGCTCGGGCTTGCCGCTCCGCGCGGCCGCCTCGATCAGCTCGACCAACCCCCACGGTACGAGCCGGACCTCACGCGAGTCCTCGGTGGCATGCTGCGCCGCGGGGAGCGCTTGCTCGTAGTGTCCGAGGCCGTTATGGAGCACGGCGGTGGCCCAGTGAATGACTGTCAGCCCAGGTCCTTCGCCTTGACGCATGACCTCGTTCGTGGCGGTCTCGATCAGCTCGGCGGCCACGGCTTCGCGGCCCCGGAAGGCGGCCAGCGTCGGCGCGGCGTACGTCGCGAGACTGGATCCCGTCGCCTCGCTGATCGCCGCCA
>DATKFF010000367.1:0-2855 GCA_035511595.1 Solirubrobacteraceae bacterium
CGCATGCGCCAGCCGGGCCGGCGGGCATGCACGCCGGCCTTCTACGCGGCGCGCTGGTCGATGATCCGGATCGAGTGGCCGAACGCCGGGCCGTGAACGAGCCGGGAGCCGAGCGGCGGGTGGCCGTCGAGCCCGCGGCACAGCTCGCACACGACCGCGCCGCGCTCGTCGTGTATGTAGACGCGCTCGCCGACGAGCGGCGTGCGACCGCAATGCGCGCAGCACTCGCGTCCGGCGGCCCGCTGATCGACGCCATGCCGGAGCAGCGCCAGCTCGAGCTCGGCCATCTCACGGGCGACGCCGTCGTCACCCGGGCCGTTGAAAAGAACCTCCATCCGGCGGTGTTCGGCATCCCCCGTGAGCATCCTGCCCCATCCGGCCCGGCCGGAACGCGCTTAAGATCCTGGGCCGCCAAAAGAACCAAAAAGCGGTCCTTCGCGGGGGCTCTTTTCCCAGCAAAAGGACTCAAATCGGACCTTCAAAATGATTCGCAATCGTTACCGAAAAGTTGTTTTCAGATTTAGCTGACGCGGCTATGATGCTCCAACCGTGGCTCACCAGTTGGACCGTCTGCAGCCCGTAGCAAGGAGAACGCGCCCCATGAAAGCTTGGACGTCGGGCAACGTAGCGGGGACCGGAACCTTTAGGTGTACGGACTGCGACTACCCCGTGTCACTAGATGCAGTCGACGAGCTTCCGACGTGCCCGAACTGCGGCGGCACGGAGTTCGTTCGCGCGTCGCTGTTCACGACGGCGCAGACGAGCATCGTCGACATCACCCCTGAGAACGATGACCACGCCTGGCTCGACGAGGTCCGCGAGGGCCTCACCGACCCGGGGCAGTACCTCGCCTACCGGACCGATGACGACGACGTCGTCGCGTTCGCGCTTCAGCGCGAGTGGACCCGGATCGGCCGCAGCCTGGCCGCCGACATCCGCTTCGACGACCCGACCGTGTCGCGCCGGCACGCGCTGATCGTGCGCCAGCCCGACGGGCTCCGGGTGCTCGACGATCGCAGCCTCAACGGCGTGTTCGTCAACGGCGAGCGGGTCGAGTGGAGCGCGCTGGCCGACGCCGACGAGATCGTGATCGGTCGTCACCGGCTGTTCTTCCTGGACCTGCCGGCGATCTCCGGCGTCCGCTACCGCCAGGCGACCGAGTCGGGCACGGCCTGACCCACGCCGGGGCCCGGCGGTTGGTTCTCGGCGGCGATCCCGCTGGCCTATAGTCGCGCCATGGCGGCGACGATCTCGGTCCTCTCGCAGAAGGGCGGCACCGGCAAGACCACCACGGTCCGCACGCTGACCGACGTCTTTCGCCGGATCGACCTGCGCGTACTCGCCGTCGACCTCGACCCGCAGGGGAACCTGTCGGACTATCTGGACGTCGATCCCGATGTCTCGCCGACGGTCGGCGACGTGCTCGCGGGACGAGCGAGCATGCCCGAGGCGGTCCACGACGGGATCGTGCCGGCGAACCTCGGGTTGGCCGAGGCCGAGCTGATCCTCGGCGGCAAGATGGGACGTGAGATGGCGCTGAAGCGCGCGCTCGACGAGGTCAGGGACGAGTTCGACCTGATCCTGATCGACTGCCCGCCGTCGCTGGGGCTGCTGACCGTCAACGCGCTGGTCGCCTCCGGCTACGCGCTGCTGTCCGCCGAGGCGCAGTACTTCGCGCTGCAGGGGGTCGAGCAGGCGCTCGAGGTGATCGAGCTGGCGCGCGACAACCTCAACCCCGGGCTCGTCTGGCTCGGGGTCCTGCTGAACATCGCCGACATGCGCACGCGTCACTCACGTGAGGCGTTCGACTCTTTGCGTGAGCACTTCGGCGACAAGCTGCTCGACACCACGATCCGCGCGTCGATCGCCTACGCCGAGTCGGCCGAGCGCGCCCAGTCGATCCTCGACTACCGCCCGGACCTCGCCGCCGATTACCTGAACGTCGCCGACGAGCTGCTGGCGCGCCTCCAGATGGGGCCGGAGCGGCGCCGGCTCGCCGGGCTGACCGGCGACTTGCGGCCGGCGCAGCGCGAGCACGTCTGAGGCCGCGCCCACCGCGCGCTTTCGGGGGAGCTTTGTTGCTGGAGTTCAGCATCCTGAACTCAGGCAACAAAGCTCAGACCGAGCGCTGATAGGACCGAAACGCCCGCGTCGCGAACGCCAGGCACACCGCCAGGAGCGCGACCAGGAAGCCGGCGCGGGACGCCGCCAGGCCCCAGTCGGGGTTGCTCGAGGTGGCGGCGCGGCCGGCGATCACCGCCCAGTTGACCGGGTTGAAGTCGGCCACGTGCGCCATCCAGCGCGGCATCAGGTTCGCCTCGATGAACACGGTCGAGAGGAACGTCAGCGGCAGCAGGATGAACTGGGTCGCGCCGATCAGCGCCTCCTCCTGACGCATGATCAGCCCGAACCCGTTCGACAGCGCGCCGAACGCCGCCCCGAGCAGCGCTGAGACCACGAACAGCGCCGCGACCCCACCCACGCCGCCCGGGAACGAGGCGCCGACGATCAGCGCCAGCCCGACGATGATCAGCGACTGGATCACCACGACCACCGCCTCCTTGAGGATCCGCCCCGCGATCAGCGCCTCACGCCGCACGGGCGTCACGAGGAAGCGCGACGTGACGCCGCGGTTGATGTCGTCGATCAGCGCCATCCCGCTCCAGGCGGAGTTGAACATCGCCGTCATCACAACGATCCCCGGCGCCAGGAACGCGATGTAGGAGCCGCCGTGGAAACCGGGGATCTCGATGATCTTCTTGAACAGCGCGCCGAACAGCAGCAGCCAGATCACGGGCTGGACGAGCGACACCCCGACGAACCACGGCTGCCGCCACAGCTCGCGCAGATGGCGA
>DATKFF010000368.1:0-2859 GCA_035511595.1 Solirubrobacteraceae bacterium
AATTCAGAGCGCCGGCTTGCCTGCCTCTTCCCGAGCGCGAAGGTAGATTGACTAGTCAGTCAATGACCACATAAAGGGTAGCCGATCACCGAGGCGGTGGCGAAGGTTGCGGGCTAGTGACGTTCATCACGCTCTCTGCGAGCCGGCTCGGCGTGCGTCAAAATGAGAGCTGGTGCACGAAGCGTTCGGCACAGTTGTCTGGGTGGTCGCCATCGCGGCGGCAGTGGTCGCTTTGATCGCGCTGATCGCGGGCCGCAAGACCTGGGACGAATTCGGCAAGGACGGCCTGCTGCTCGACAGCGAGGTCAAGCACACCCCGAGCGCGGCGGGGACGGGATCGCTGCTTGAGCGCGACGAGGAGATCCGGCAGATGCTCGAGGCGCGCAACGCCCGCCGCGCGCGCCGCGGCGAGGCGCCGGTCGACATCGAGCAGGAGCTGAGCCGGCTGACCGCGCCGGCGATCGACCCGGAGCTCCGCGACGAAATCCGGGCGCACGTGAAGGCCCGCAATTACCGCCTCACGCGGGCGGGAAAACAGCCGCTTGACGTCGAGGCCGAGGTCGAGCGCCAGATCGCCAGGCTGGGCGAGTTGTGATGTAGGCTGAGCCGTCCGATGGCAGACCCACGACGCTTCGAGCTCGAGGAGCTGGTCAACCGGCCAGGCACCTACTTCAACCCTCAGACCGAGGTGCTGATCGTCGTCGACGACTCGCCCGACCTCGACTCCGAGATCTTCAACATGGAGGAGTACGAGGGCGCCGACTGGGTGCTCATCGCCGAGGAGGTCCCGGTCGACGAGAACCGCCGGGACGAGCTCCTGGAGGCGTTCCAGGCCCGGCACCAGCCGGGGACGCTCGGCGAGGACGATCACGATCTGCTCGAGACCGAAGAGGCAGAGGACCTCGAGTTCGAGCCTGAGGAGTAGCGCTCAGCCGGGCGCTACTGCCCGTTGAGCAGCGGCGCGCACTGCTGCATCTTGCCGACGTTCCCGTGCGCGGCCTGAATGCAGACGCTGTAGGCCTGCAGCTTCGCGCTGGATGTGGCCCCACCCGAGCTACCCGCGGTTCCCGAGCCGAGGCTCGAGCTGGCGCCGCCGCCGAGCGTGCTGCCGATGCCGCCCTGGAGCTGCTGGACGAGTGCCTTCAGCTTCGTCTGGAACTGGCTGTAGGGCGCCAGCGCCGTCGGGGCGGTGATCGACTGCGGCTGATTCAGGTCCGCGTACTGCATGCTCACCCCGATCCCCGCCGAGCGCAGGCCCCCGAGCGCGGTCGAGGCGCTCCCGCTGACCGGGAGCGTCAGCCCGATCTCAAGCTTGCGGATCGTCTTGTCGGTCTGCCCGGTCCACACGTCGAAGCTTGGGTTCTGCACCTCGCGGGCGATCTTCTGGCGGGTGGCCGGCGCGATGCCCTGGGGGAACGAGCCGGCGCCGGAGATGCCCAGTGAGCCGGCGCGGCTGAGGAACGTGTTGAGGTCGCCCAGGAACGCGGCGACGTTGATTCCCGCGTGAATGTGGGTGGTCGAGGTCCCAGCGACCGTTTCGGTGCCGATCACCTGCGGGTTCTGCAGCCAGCGCAACGGCTGAATCCCAAGCTTGCCGAGCACGCCCGAGCCGTTGCCCGCCGGCGAGGAGCCGATCTGCGCGAAGCTCGACTCGAGCCGTTGGAAGGTCGCCTGCGGAAGCTGGTAGCTCTGACCCTCGAAGGTCACGTACCCCTTGTTGCCCGTAGAGGTGATCGTGACCGAGGCGCCGTTGCCAAGCGCCGTGAGCCCGACGTTGAAGGCCGACTCCGGCAGCCTGCCGGTCCCGAGGCTTTGGAACGGCCCGCTGAAGCTGAGCGAGATCGGACCGGTCAGCGTCTTCGAACCCGACGGGTTGACGGTCAGATTGAAACTGAGGTTGCCGCTGGTGATCTTGTGGCTGCCGGCGAACGTCTGGTGCAGCAGCGTGGCGGCGTCACCGGAGCTGCTGCCGCCCCCGCACGCGGCGAGCACGAGCGCGCTGGCCGCGGCCGTCGCGAGAGCGAGTACCCAGCGCAGCGTCCTGGTGCGGTGATCCATCCCAATCCTTCCTCGGCGACGCGAGATCGTGGGCGAATGTAGCATCGCACCGGTGGTAGGGCGCCTATTCGGTGTGCTGATCGCAGCCGCCGTGGCCTTTCCCGCGAGCGCCGCTGCGGCACCGGTGCTTGTGATGGGCCGCGATGGTCACGTGACCCTTCGCAGCGATCGGTTCTTGAGCTCGGAGCCGCTCACCCCCGCTCCCGCCGCCCGCAAAACGCCGGTGGCGCTCCCCGCGGGCGGTCCTTCGGCGTCGGCGGCGCGAGCCCCGACCCACGCAAAGCGAGCCCCACAGCGCACGATGGCCGGCGAGCTCACGCGGCTGTACCGGACGCACCAGATCTCGAGCTCCGTGTACCACAGCGACAGCGCGAGCTGGGGCGCCGCGCTGGCGGCGGTCAAGCGGCTGAGGGGCACGCGGGCGTCCGAGCTCGAGTCGGTCGTCGAGAACCTCCACGGGATCGCCGCGGCCGGCCAGCTCACCCCCTCGCGGCTGCCGGTGCTGTTTCTGACGCTCAACAACAACCGCCAGTGGTGGACGACCGGCCCGATCCCATACCCGGGCCAGGAGATCGAGTTCTCCGGGTCCCAGCTCGTATGGGAGTACTACGCCGGCCAGGGTCTCGAGCTCCAGGTGCTCGCGACGTTCGGCCGCGCCGACGGCATGTACACGGCCGGCGCCTCCGAGTACTCGCAGATGCGCCAGCTGCTCGGCGAGATGATCCCGCTGGCGGTGCAGCGCGGCGGCGGGATCGCGTGGGAGTACTACTTCCACTTCGACGGCGGCAGCCCACCGTGGGT
>DATKFF010000369.1:0-3806 GCA_035511595.1 Solirubrobacteraceae bacterium
TGAAGCGCCCGCCCGCCTCCTCGACGATCACGGTCAGCGCCGCCAGGTCCCACAGCGCCACCGCCGGCTCGACGGCGATGTCGACCGCCCCCTCCGCCACCAGCATGTAATGCCAGAAGTCGCCGAATCCCCGCGTGCGCCAGCAGCTTCTCGAGAGGTCAAGGAGTGCGTCGAGCCGGCCGCGCTCCTCCCAGCCGTCCATCCCCGCGAAGGACAGCTGGGCATCGGAGAGTTGATGGACGGCGGACACGCCCAGCTCCCGGGTTGCGCCGAGCCCGTCGTCGACGTGCGCGCCCGCACCCCGGACGCCCCACCAGCGGCGCCCGAGCGCCGGTGCGGAGACCACTCCGACGGTCGTCTGCTCGTCCTCTTGAAGGGCGATCAAAGTACCCCAGACGGGGATCCCGCGGACGTAGTTCTTGGTCCCGTCGATCGGGTCGATCACCCACCGGCGTGAGCTGTCCGGCGCGCTCTGGGCCCCGTATTCCTCGCCGAGCACGGCGTCCTCGGGACGCACGGTCGCGAGGCGATCGGCCAGGGCGTGCTCGACCGCCGTATCGGCTTCGGTCACTGGCGTCATGTCGGGCTTGGTCTCGACCTTCAGGTCGGCGGCGCGGAAGCGCTCGCGCGTGATCGAGTCGGCGATCTCGGCCAGCTCGAGGGCCAGCGCCAGGTCGTCGGGATCGGTCGCCACAGGCCGGAGATCCTATGTCGACGGTTAGGCTGCCTGCTCGATGACCGACGAGCAACTTCAGCGTGAGGCGACCGAGGTGCTCCAGCGCCTCGTGCGCTTCAACACCGTCAACCCCCCCGGCCGCGAGCGGCCGGCGATCGAATATCTCGCCGCCTACCTCGAGGAGGCCGGCTTCGAGACCGAGCTGCTGGCCGACGATGAGGAGCGCCCGAACCTGGTCGCGGACCTGCACGGGACCGGCGACGGGCCGACGCTCTGCTACCTCGGGCACGTCGACACCGTGCTCGCCGACCCGGCCGACTGGGCCCACGATCCGTGGTCTGGCGAGCTCGCCGACGGGTACCTGTGGGGGCGGGGCGCGCTCGACATGAAGTCGCAGGTGGCGGCCGAAGCGGTCGCGGCGGCGACACAGGCACGGGGCGGCTGGCGGCCCGCCAACGGCCACCTGAAGCTCGTGTTCGTCGCCGACGAGGAGACCGGCGGCGACGTCGGCGCGAACTGGCTGACCGCAACCCACCCCGACCGGGTGCGCTGCGACATGCTGCTCAACGAGGGCGCCGGCGAGTCGTTTCAGTGGAACGGCCGGCGCCACTATGGGGTCTGCTGCGGCGAGAAGGGGATCTTCCGCTTCACACTCACCGCGCATGGAACGGCGGGCCATGCCTCGCTGCCGAAGACCGGCGACAACGCGCTGCTGAAGCTCGCGCCGGTGCTCGAGCGGCTCGCGCGGGCGGAGGCCTCCTTCGAGCTCACCGAGGCGCCCGAGGCGCTGCTCCGCGGGCTCGGGACCGACCCGTCCGACCCGGCGGACGCGCTCGAGCAGATCGCGGCGGTCGACCCGGCGCTGCTGATCGTGCTCGAGCCGATGCTCGGCGTGACGTTGACCCCGACGATGGTCCGCGCCTCGGAAAAGATCAACGTGATTCCGGCGCACGCCGAGCTGAAGATCGACTGCCGGGTCCCGCCCGGCTTGGGCGAGGACGCTGCCCGCCGACGCGTGACGGAGGTGCTGGGCGAGCAGGCCGATGGGTTGACGCTCGCGTTCACCGAGACCGTTGTCGGCAACCAGTCGCCGGTGCAAACGCCGCTGATGGACGCGATCGACGGCTGGGTGAAACGCAACGACGAGGGCGCCGAGACGGTGCCGGTGATCCTGCCCGGGTTCTCCGACTCGAGGTGGTTCCGCGAGGCGTTCCCGGAGTGCGTCGCGTACGGCTTCTTCCCGCACCGGCACATGACGCTGCACGAGGTCGCGCCACTGGTACACAACGCCGACGAGCGGATCGACGTCCGTGACCTCGGCTTCGCAGCTGCCTGCTACGCGGACCTCGCGCGCGAGCTGCTCGGCTGAACGCCAGCCCGGGCTTCCGGCAGCCGGGCGCAAATAGACTGCCCGCATGGCGACGCAGGCCTCCGCCCGCCAGCGCCTCGATCCCTCGATCTTCCGCCTGCCGGTGGAGCGGATCAGGCGCGGCTACTACTCCGACGCGTACTTCGTATACACCAAGCAGCTGCTGGAGGCAGAGGGCCACCATCCGCGCGTGACGATGCAGGTCTTCCAGAAGCACGAGTCCGTGCTCGGGGGGATCGACGAGGCGATCGCGGTCCTGAAGCTCGCCGCTGGTCGCGAGCAAGACGGCGGGTGGGTCCCCGGCTGGGACGAGCTCGAGGTCCACGCGCTGCACGAGGGCGACCCGATCGCCTCGCTCGAGACCGTGATGACGATCGAGGGCGACTACAGCGTATTCGCGCACCTTGAGACCGTGTACCTCGGCTCGCTCGCGCGGCGGTCGCTGATCATGCACAACGTCAAGGAGGTCGTCGAGGCCGCCCGCGGCAAGCAGATCTTCTACTTCCCCGCGCGCCACGACCACTGGCTCGTGCAGACCGGCGACGGCTGGGCGGCGCACGTGGCGGGCGCGATCGGCGTCTCGACCGACGCTCAGGCTTCGTGGTGGGGCGGGCGCGGCATCGGGACGGTGCCGCACGGCCTGATCGCGGCGTATGGCGGCGACACCGTCAAGGCATCGACCGTGTTCGCGGACCGCTACCACGACGAGATGAACATCACAGTGCTGGTCGACTTCGAGGACGATTCGCTCCGCACCTCGCTCGCGGTCGCGGAGGCGCTCGGCCCCAAGCTGTGGGGCGTGCGACTCGACACGAGCGAGGACATGGTCGACCGCTCGCTGTGGGATGAGCTCGGCGGCTTCAAGCCGACCGGCGTCAATCCACGGCTCGTCGAGAAGGTCCGTGCCGGGCTCGACCACCATGGCTTCGGCGACGTGCGGATCGTGGCGAGCGGCGGCTTCAACGCCGAGCGGATCCGCGAATTCGAGGCCTCAGGCGTGCGCGTCGACGCGTACGGCGTCGGCTCGTCGCTGATCCGTGGCGACAACGACTTCACCGCCGACGTGGTGCTACTCGAGGGCCGTCCGTGCGCGAAGGCGGGCCGCCGCTACCGCCCGAATCCGCGGCTCGAGCTGGTCGAGTGACTCGGACACCGGCCGAAGGTCCGGAGTCGGGTTTGACTGATCCCGTCCGACTGCCGATGATCTATAGAGCATGATCGGCCCCGCGTTCCTCGGCTCCTATAGCTTCAGCGACTGGCTCCAGACGTGGCTGCCGATCATCTTCATGGGGCTGCTCGTGCTCGCGGTGTTCGCGCTGATCCGGTTCATGCCGCGGACGCGACCCCAGCAGATCAAGCCCGATTCCGCCCCTCCGATCGACTGGAGCGAGATCGCCGGCGCCGACGAGGCGAAGGACGAGCTGCGAGAGGTCGTCGACTACCTCCGTGACCCGAAGCGGTTCAAGGAGATCGGCGCAAAGGTGCCGAAGGGAATCCTGCTGCACGGCCCGCCGGGAACCGGCAAGACGCTGCTCGCGAAGGCAGTCGCGCACGAGTCGGGCGCCTCGTTCTTCTCGCAATCCGCGGCCTCGTTCGTCGAGATGTTCGTCGGGGTCGGGTCGGCCCGGATCCGGCGACTGTTCAAGGCGGCCCGCAAGAAGGCTCCCGCGATCGTGTTCATCGACGAGCTGGACGCCGTCGGCGGACACCGCGGCTTCGACGTCTCAGGCGAGCGCGACCAGACGCTCAATCAGCTGCTGG
>DATKFF010000370.1:0-2391 GCA_035511595.1 Solirubrobacteraceae bacterium
CAGCTCGGGGCGCCCGGCAAGAGCCTCGAGCCCACGCTCTTCGAGCCTGCGGACCTGCTCGGTCGTGATCCCCAGCTGCATGGCCGTCTGCCTTGGAGTCCGGGGCTCGTCGCCCGTGAGGCCAAACCGAAGCTGGATCACGTTGCGCACGTCCTCGGGAAGGCTGTCGACGAGATCGTTGACGCGGCGGTCGCGGTCAGCGTCCGCCACCTCCTCGAGCGGCTCGGGCCGGTCGCTCGCGAGCAACTCGCCGAGCGCTGTCTCGCCGTCGTCGCCGACAGGCTGATCGAGGCTCGTCATCGCCCGGTTGAGCTCACGCAGCTCCGCGACCTCATCGACGGGGAGCTCGGCGACCGCCGCAATCTCCTCATCGGTCGGCTCGCGGCCGAGCTTGGTGCTCAGCTCGCTCTCGAGCTTACGGACCTTGACCTGACGCTGGGCGACGTGAACCGGCACCCGGATCGTCCGGCCGTGGTTCTGCAAGCCGCGCTGGATCGCCTGGCGGATCCACAGCGTGCCGTAGGTTGAGAACTTGAAGCCGCGCCGCCAGTCGAACTTCTCGACCGCACGGATCAGCCCCAGCATGCCCTCCTGGACGAGGTCGCCCATCTCCAGACCGTGGCCCTGATAGCGCCGAGCCTGCGAGACGACCAGCCTGAGGTTGGAGTTGATCATGCGCTCCTTGGCCTCGAGGTCACCGCGTTCGATCCGCTTCGCCAGCTCGATCTCCTCCGCCGCGGTCAGCAGCGGGTAGACGCGGGCTCGACGCAGGAACAGGTCCAGTGCCTCGGGCGTGCTGGTGGGCGCGTCCGCGACACCGGCGCGGGCCTGCGCCGACGAGGCGGTGTGAGCGGCACGGCGTCGAGTCTGACGCGCGTTGCCGTCGGCCGCGCGCGCGCGGCGCTTACGCGGGGCCTCATTCGTGTTGGTTTCGTGATCGCCACGGACGCGGGGCGCGCCGTCGCGATGCGTTTCAAAGGTATTCAGTGTGTTTCTCCGGTGTGTTGCCATGGTTCGATACATATCGAATTATAGCATTGTTCGACGACCGTCGAACCTTGGTCGCCGCTGGGACCGGAGCCCTCACGACGACCGCGTGGTCACGCTGGTCGTGCCCGAGTTCGCGCTGCTCGTGGTCGAACCCGACCCCGTCGACGAGCCGCTCGACGCGCCGGTCCCGCTGCTCGTCACGGCCGCGCTCTTGGCGCTCGCCGTTAGCGCCGGGTCGTGTCCCGTGACGAGCCTCACGAAGATCACTCCCCACAGGGCCACGAACACGACCACCGCGGTCGCGACGACCCTCAGCCGCAGCCTGCGGACGTGCCGGCGACGCTCCATCAGCTTGACCCGTGCGAGCGCCTTCGGATCGATTGCTTGAGTGGCCATGACTGAAGCATCGCCCCGCCCCATGAGAGTCGCGTAGGCCCAGGCTCAGAGGTTCGTAAGAGGAGGCTGGACGACACGGTGCGAGCCGTCGTCGTAGACGATCACTCCGCCCCGCGTGAGCCAGCCGTCGGCCCCGTCCGGCCCCGCCAGCAGCGCCGCCTTAGAGAGCGCCTCGGCCAGCACACCGGTGGGCGCCAGGGCCGTCACCTGGACGATCCCCGTGAAGGCCGGCTCGCCGCTGCCGGGGTCGAGCAGGTGATGGGCCGGGCCCCCATCCGCTCTCAGCCAGCTGCGCTTGCCGATGCCGCTGGTCGCGGCCGCACCGTCACGCAACGTGAAGCGGTGAAGGATCTGCTCGTCGAACGGCCCGGCAACCTCCACCTCCCGCGTCAACCCGGCGGACCCGCCGAGCTTGATGTCGCCACCGCAGTCGATCGCGAAGCTGGCGTAGTCCGCCAGCTCGAGTGAGAGCACGTCGCCAAACAGCCCCTTGGCGATTCCGCCGCTGTCGAGCTTCAGGCCGGGCGGTCGTGTGACCGTGCCGGCGACGGGATCGACGGCCAACTCTCGCCAGCCCGCGCGGCGGCTCGGGGACGCTGGCCGCCTGGGCGGCGCCAGGGCCAGCGCGGACGGAAGCGGGAGAGACGGAGCGTCGAAGTGCGCCGCGTAGCCCGCGGAGCGCACCTCGTCGACCAGTGTCGCGTCGACCAGCCCGCCGGTCAGCGACCCCACCGTTGATGCCGTTTCGGCCAGGCGCGCCAGCAACGAGCCGACGGGCACCGTTGCGCGCGGGTCCGCGTTCAGCAGCGTCAGCTCGCTCGCGGCCTCGAAGCGGGAGAACCGCGCGTGCCAACCCAGCAGCGCGCGCCTGGCGGCGGCCGCGGCCTCGGGCGCGCTTCCAAGCGCCCCGTCGCCGGCCACATGAACCCGGCACGTCGAGCCGAAGCAGGCGAACTCCTCGCTCGCCTCACGGGTTGCGCTGATCGTGCTCACGCTCCCAGTCTC
>DATKFF010000371.1:0-5794 GCA_035511595.1 Solirubrobacteraceae bacterium
CCCGCGACGCCTGGCCGAGCGCGATCGCGGCTCGCTTCGCCTCTGAGAGCTGCGGCTCGAACTCGATCGCGCCGAGCACGTTGATCGGAACGGCGATGACCACGGCGCGCGCCCGGAGTACGTTGCCGTCACGCGTGCTCACCTCGACGCGGTCGTCTCGCTGGGCCACGCCGGCGACGGCTGATTCAAGCCTGCGCTCGACCGGGGCCGCACTCGCGATTGCGTCGAGCAGGGCGCGCGTGCCGCCGACGATCGTCACCGTCCCGCCGGTCTGCTGCGTCAGCTGCAGGCTGTAACCCGACAGGGCGTGCCAGCGAAGCACTGCGACGGCGCCGGCATCGTCGAGCGGTGCGTGCGCGAGCGACTCCAGCTCCGCGGCCAGCACCGCGCGCTCGTCGCCGGTGAGCTCGAGCTGCCCGAGCCGTTCGGCGATGGTCATACGGTCGAAGCGAGCGAGGCGGTCCATCGCGTACAGCGGGTCGTGCGGTCTGGGCAGGGCGTCGCGCACGCCGACGACGAATCTGTCCCATCCCCGCAGCGCGACCGCGTCGCGCTCGCCGGCGGAGGCCGACCGGCGCTCGCCGTCGACGTACCACGCGGCAACCTCCCGATCGCCGCCGATCGACACTTGGAGCCCGGCCCGGGTGATCTCCGACCAGGTGTGAGGCTGGTGCCAGTGGACCCAGGCGCCGCCGTACTCGATCGGCGTGCCATCCCAGTCGGCCCGCCAGGTGCGGCCTCCGAGACGGTCGCGCGCGTCGAGCAGGATGACCGAGCGACCTTGGAGCGCGGCCTCGCGAGCCGCCGTCACCCCGGCGAAGCCGCCGCCGACGACCACCACGTCGCTCCCATCGCGCTTCAAGGGAGCTCGCCCTCGCCGCTGCGCTCATGGTGGGGGAGCCCGTCGTCCGGGAGCTCGTAGTACTCCCCGGCCTGGGAGACGTACCAGTGGCTTACGACCCTGAGCCCGGCCGCGGTGTCGAGCGTTCCCGCAGCGATGCTGATCGTCGCGCGCCGCGGAGGGTCCCAGAACAGGCTCGAGCCGCACTCGGCGCAAAAGCCTCGACGCGCGCCGGCGTCGCTGCGCGGGCTGTCGATCCACCGCAGCCCCCGCTGCTCGACGAGCACGAGGTCCTCCTTCGCCGCCGCGGTGGAGGCCGACACGTGGCCGTGCCACCGCCGGCACTCCTCGCAGTGGCAGATCAGGACGTCGCGCAGCGGGCCCCGCACCTCATAGGCGACGGCACCACACAGGCAGCGGCCGGTGTGGGCGCGCCGGGGCGGCGGATCGTGCGCCGGGGGGGACGACTCGTGTTGCGCCATTGGCAACAGTATTGCGCTGAGGGCGGCTCTTGTCTACGATCCCGAGGACCGTGTCGTTCGTGCTCACGTGTCCGAACTGCGGCGTCCGCGAGGTGGCCGACTTTGCGTTTGGGGGAGAGGTGAGCCCTCGCCCTCGCGAAGCGCCGTCGTTTCGCGAGCTCAACGTGTACAACTACTTTCGCCGCAACGTGGCGGGTGTCCAGCGCGAGTGGTGGTATCACCGTTCGGGCTGCCGCGCCTGGTTTCAGGCCGAGCGCGACACCCGCACGAACGAGGTGCTGCGCGTGGGGTTGCCCGGCGAGCTAGGCGCTGGCTCTCCGAACGGGGCGGGCTCGTGAGCCGGCTGCCGCAGCAGCCCGGCGAGGTGGTCGACCGCACGCGCAAAGTCACATTCACGTTCGACGGCGCTGAGATCTCCGCACTGGCCGGCGACACGATCGGATCCGCCTTGTACGCCGCCGGCCGGCGCACGTTCTCCCGCAGCTTCAAGTACCACCGCCCGCGTGGGCTGCTGTGCTGCGCCGGCAACTGCCCGAACTGCCTGGTCGCGGTCAACGGCGCGCCCGGCGTACGAGCGTGCACCGAGCCCGCGCGCGACGGCGCGAAGGTCGAGCACTTGAACGCACGGCCGAGCCTCGACCTGGATGCGATGGCGGTGACCGACGTGATCGGCGGCCCGTTCACGCCGCCCGGCTTCTACTACAAGACGTTCATCCGGCCGCGGCGCCTGTGGCCGCTGTACGAGTGGGTCCTCAGGCACGCCGCCGGTCTCGGACGACTGCCGAAAGCTCAAGCAGAGCGAACATGGCGCACCGAGTACCGCCGCCGCCACGCGGACATCCTGGTCGTGGGTGGCGGCCATTCCGGGCTTTCCGCGGCGATCGCCGCCGCGCAACAGGGCGCCGACGTGGTCCTGGTCGACGACGGGACCGAGCCGGGAGGCCGGCTGCTGTGGGAAGGGGGGCACGAGGTCGCCCGCCGTCTGGCGGCGCGAGCGCGCGAGGCGGGGGTGGAGGTGCTGTCCTCGGCGTCGGCGCTTGGTCACTTCGACGGGCTCGTTCCGGTGTGGCAGGGCGACACCCTCCACCAGATCCGGGCCCGCCAGCACATCTACGCCACGGGCGCCATTGAGCAGCCGCTTGTGTTCGCCGGCAACGATCTTCCCGGCGTGATGCTCTCGAGCGGGGCTCGGCGGCTGGCCGCGTTGTACGGGGTTTCTCCCGGCACCCGCGCAGTGATCGCGACAACCTCCGACCGTGGGATCCGAGCGGCCCTCGCGCTGCGAGACGCCGGCGTCGAAGTGGCCGTCGTGGCCGACCTGCGACAGGAGCCATCGCGCACGGCGGAGCGATTGAGCGGCATCGGGATCGAGACGCTGCACGGCTGGACCGTCGTCGCCGCAGTGGGTCGCCGGGCGGTTACGGGCGCGGTTCTCGGTCCCGTCGCGGGCCAGGGAGCCGGCCGCGCACACACCGCGCGGCGCGAGGTCGCGTGTGATCTTCTGATCGTCTCGGGCGGCGACGCGCCGGCCACCGCCCTCGTCACCCAGGCAGGCGGAAGGACCAGCTACGACGCCGCCCATGGACACTTCCGTGTCGCTGAGCTGCCGGCCGGGCTATGGGCCGCTGGCCAGGTGGCGGGAGAGGGAGCATTTCGCCTCGCCGAGTCCTCGGGCGAGCTCGCCGGCCTGCGGGCGGCAAACGCGCTGGGGCTTGACTGCGCGAGCAGACTCGGCCGGTCCGAGGAGTTACGCAATCTCATCCAAACCGGCGTGCCTCGCGCGGAGGCGACTCCACCCGCCGACGCTGCCGAGGGCTCTCGAGCGCGCTCCTTCGTGTGCCTTTGCGAGGACGTCAGCGCGAAGGACATCCGTCGCGGGGTCGAGGAGGGCTACGACTCCATCGAGCTGTGCAAGCGATTCACGACGGTGACGATGGGTCCGTGCCAGGGTCGCATGTGCCAGCTCCCGTCGATCCGGTTGATGGCGAAAGAGACGGGGAGCCGCCTCGAGCAGATCGGGACGACGACCGCTCGGCCGCCGTGGTCGGCGGTGCCCCTGGCGGCCTTGGCCGGACGACCGATCGAGCCGGCCAAGCGCTCGTCGATCCACGGTCGCCACCTCGAGCTCGGTGGGCGGATCCAGTGGGCCGGAGACTGGCAGCGCGCCTATGACTACGGAGACCCCGAGGGTGAGGCGGTGAGCGTTCACGAGGCCGCCGGACTGATCGATGTCTCGACGCTCGGCAAGCTCCTCGTCCGGGGGCCGGAGGCGGGCGAGTTCCTGGACCGGCTCTATCCCAACCGGATCTCGACGCTGAAGCCGGGCAGGGTGCGCTACGGAGTGCTCACATCCGACTCGGGCCGGATCATGGATGACGGGACCATCACCCGGATCGACGAGCAGACGTTCTACGTCACCACGACCTCGAGTGGTGCTGGGGCGGTCGAGCAATGGTTTTCGTGGTGGCTGGCCGACTGGGGGATGGACGTCCACCTGAGCGATGTAACGCAGGCGATCTCGGCGGTGAACCTCGCAGGCCCGCGCGCGCGGGAGATCTTGACCAGGCTGACGGATCTCGACTGCTCGCCGGAGGCCTTCGCGTACCTCGACGCGCGTCAGGGACGGGTCGCCGACGTGCCCTGCATGCTGCTGCGAATCGGCTTCGTCGGCGAGCTTGGGTACGAGATCCATTTCCCCGCGGCATACGGAGAGGACCTGTGGGATGCGATCCTCGCCGCGGGCGCGCCCGATGGAATCCGCCCCTTCGGGCTCGAGCCGCAGCGAATCCTGCGCCTCCAGAAACAGCACATCATCGTCGGCCAGGACACAGACTCGGAGTCGACGCCGTTCGGCGCGGCGATGCCGTGGGCGGTAAAGCTCGACAAGGAGGAGGACTTCATCGGCAAATGGGCGCTTGCCCGCGTCGCGGAGCATCCTGCCGAGACCGCGCTGGTCGGGTTCACGCTCACCGACGGCCGCGTTCCGACAGAGGGCGCGGTCGTGCTAGACCAGCGCGGCGTTGCCGCCGGTCAAGTGACAAGCGCCCGGCGTTCGCGCGTGCTGGGGCAGGTGATCGGCATGGCGTGGGTGCCGGCCGGGCTCGCAAGCGACGGGGCGCACATCACGATCGCCGACAACGGCAGTCGCCTGGACGGCTCAGTGGTGACCGAGCCGTTCTTCGACCCGCAGGGGGAGCTGCTGCGATCGTGACTGGCCTCGAGTTCCTGACGCCCGATGCCGCCTCCGAAAAGGTCGCCGCCCGCACGCCAATGGAGCGCCTGGCGCGGGGCGCCGGCGCGCGGTTCGAGCGTCGCGACGGATGGAGCGTCGCGATCGACTACGGCGATCCGGCCGGCGAGCGCGAGCGGCTGCGGACCGTCGGCTTCGCCGACCGCTCCGATCTGGCGAAGCTCGAGCTGCACGCCGAACCAGACGTGCTCGCCAACCTGGTTGGCGCCGCCAGTGGCGGCCTGGAGCTCGAGCTTGGGCTCGCCGGGCGCGCCAGAGACGCATGGTGGTGTCCGGTTACTGCTTCGCGCGTGCTGGTGCTCGGCGAGCCGGCCGGCGCAGCCGACCTTCGTGAATCGATCGCCGGTGCCGTCGACGGGCTGACGAGCGGAGCGGGCCGCCCGCTGACCGTTGTCGATGTCACCTCCGGACTCGCCGCACTGGCGCTGGTTGGGCCGGACGCGCACGAGCTTCTCGCGCGGTTCTGCGCGATCGACGTGCGCTCGGGGGTCACCCCGGTCGCAGGATTCCGTCCGGGGTCGGTCGCGCGAACGCCCGGATACGTGCTGCGCGAGGCCGAGCAGCGGCTGCTCGTGCTCGTTGGGTGGGCACTCGGCGAGTACCTCTACGAGGTGGTTGCGGATGCGGCCGACCATCTCGGTGGAGGTCCGGTCGGCGCCGACGCGCTGAAGGAGCTTCAGCTCAGTGCGTGAAATCTTCCGGCCCCGACGGATGTGGCGCCAGCGTGGTGAGTTGCGTGACAGCTACGACGTCGTGATCATCGGCGCCGGGGCACACGGCCTGGCGACCGCCTACTACCTGGGCCAGCTCGGCGTGAAGAACGTCGCGGTGCTCGAGCAGGGATATATCGGTTCGGGCGCAGCCGGCCGTAACACGACGATCCTGCGGTCGAATTACAAGACCCCCGAAGGGGCGCGCTTCTACGACGCGAGCGTTCGAATGTACGAGCGCCTATCGGCTGAGCTCGACTTCAACCTGCTGTTCTCGCAGTGTGGCCATCTCACGCTGGCTCATAGCGACCGCGCGATGTTCGTGATGGCGAACCGGGCGGAGGTCAACCGCCTGGGCGGGATCGACTCGCGGCTCGTCGACGCCGCCGAAGTGAAGCGTCTGTGCCCGCCGCTCAACGTCTCCGAGGACGCGATCTATCCGATCATGGGGGCCCTCTATCACCCGCCTGGAGGGATCATCCGCCACGACGCGGTGGTGTGGGGGTACGCC
>DATKFF010000372.1:0-9209 GCA_035511595.1 Solirubrobacteraceae bacterium
GCGCTCGAGTGGCTGTCCGAACGAGCGAACGCGACGTCCTCCGAGTGGGCGATCGGGATCGAGGCCCGGGCGCGCGCCTTCCTGGCCCACGGCGAGGCCGCCGACGAGCTCCACCGCGAGTCGATCCGGCGGCTGGACCGCACCCGCGTTCGCCTCGAGGTCGCACGCGGCCACCTGCTTTACGGCGAGTGGCTTCGGCGTGAGAATCGTCGAATCGACGCGCGCGACCAGCTCCGAATCGCCCACGAGATGCTCTCGAGGATGGGCGTTCAGGCATTCGCGGAGCGGGCGCGGCGTGAGTTGCTGGCCACGGGCGAGACGGTCCGCAAACGGACGGTTGAGACGCGCGACGAGCTCACACCACAGGAGGCGCTGATCGCTCGGCTCGCGCGCGACGGACTTTCGAATCCACAGATCGGCACCCGGCTGTTCATCAGCCCGCGAACCGTCAAGTATCACCTTCGAAAGGTCTTTATCAAGCTCGACATCAGCTCGCGCAACGAGCTCGACCGCGTCCTCCCTGACGAGGCGTCGGTCGTCCAGACGCGCTAGGGGGCCGCCGTGGACGCGATTGGAATCATCGGAGCGGGGCATATCGGACAGGCGTTTGCCCGCCTGGCGCGGCGGGCCGGCCGCGAGGTCGTGATCGCCAACAGCCGCGGGCCGGAGTCGCTTGCGCCCCTGGTTGCGGCGCTCGGGGAGGGCGCGTCGGCCGGCACGGTCGGCGAAGCGGCGGCCTCCACGATTGTGGTGCTCGGGGTGCCGTGGGCGAGCGTTCCCGCGGCCGTCTCGGGGCTGTCGTGGAATGGTCAGATCTTGATCGACGCGACGAACGCGTTTGTTTTTCCGGAGATGAAGCCGGCCGACCTCGGAGGCCGCACGTCTAGTGAAATCGTGGCGGAGCTCGTCGCGGGAGCGCGAGTGGTGAAGGGCGGCAACACCCTGGGGGCGCAGGTGGTCGGCGGCGATCCGAACGACGCAGGCGGCCGCCGCGTGCTGGTCATCTCCGGAGACGATGACGACGCGAAGGCGGAGGTCGCAGAGCTCTTCGACGCCGCCGGCTTCTACCCGGTCGACCTCGGTGGGCTCGCCACCGGAGGACGGTTGCAGCAGGCGGGCGGCCCGTTTTCAGGCCTCAATCTGGTGCGACTGGGGTAATCGTGCAGTTACGCGGACCAATGAGAGGAGAGCGCGATGCGTGCTGTGGCTGTCAACGCGTACGATGATGCGCCGTCATTGATGGAGCTGCCCGACCCCCGGCCAGAACCGGGGCAGGTGTTGATCCGGATCGAGGCGGCAGGGGTGAATCCGATGGATCGGGTGATCGCCGCCGGCGGATTTCAAGCGATGGCGCCGGCGCAGTTCCCGCTCGTCCTCGGGGCCGACATGGCCGGAATCGTGGAGGCGGTCGGTACCGCCGCCGACAGGTTCGGTGTCGGCGAGGAAGTGTTCGGGCAGCTGTTGGTTCCGCCGTTCGGCTCCACCGGAACGTACGCCGAGCGCGTGGCGGCGAGCGAAGACGCGCCTCTGGCGCGCGTACCGCCCGGTCTCGACCCGATCTCTGCCGCGGCACTGCCGACCCCGGGCGGGACGGCGCTCATAATCGTGGAATCGCTCGAGCCAATTGCAGGCAAGACGCTTGTGCTGGTCGGCGCGGCCGGGGGCATCGGTTCGTTCGCGACGCAGCTCGCCGCGAGCGCCGGCGCGCACGTGATCGCCGTCGCCCGAGCCGAAGACGCCGAGCGGCTCCGCACCTACGGCGCGACCGAGGTGATCGACTACACGGCCGCGTCAGTGCCGGACGAGGTCCGGCGGACGCACCCCGACGGCATCGACGCCCTGATCGACGTCGTGAGCGACGCGGGCGCCTTCGCGACGCTCGCTTCGCTGGTCCGCCCCGGCGGTACCGCGGTGACCACGCAGTACGTCGCAGACACCGAGGCACTCGCGTCGAATGGGGTCACGGCGGTGAACTTCCGGCTGGAGCTGTCGAGTGACGTGCTGGAGCGGCTTGCGGACGCGGTCGTGAACGGGCGCGCGGTCGTGCCGCCGATCGCCCAGATCAAGCTCGAGGATGTCCCGACGCTGAACGGCAAGCCACCCCCCGACGGGAAGAGCGTGATCGCGCTTAGTTGAGGTGCCGCTCCCAGTCGGGTGGCACCGCGCCGGCTGGACCGGGGACAGGCTGGTCGGGCGGGTGGTCATGCGGCGCCGCCAGCACGGGGCCTTCGAAGAACTGCCCTGAGCGGTAGTCGTAGAACCAGTCCTCGCCCGGCTCGAAGCTTTGCAGCACGGGGTGCCCCGTCTCTCTGTTGTGCGCGGTCGCATGCTGGCTCGGCGAGTTGTCGCAACAGCCCACGTGCCCGCACGCGGCACAGCGGCGCAGGTGGAGCCACCAGCCCGGGGACGCGCCCGCCAGGCACTCGACGCAGCCGGTGCCGCTCGGCGGCACAGTCGGATCGATGTCGTTCGTCTCGCCGGCCATCCCTCCATAGCATCGTAGCTCCCGAGTGGCGCGCTCGCGTCCGCCTCCGGACAGGCCAGCGGGCAGTCTGCGAAGCTGCGGATCATGGCGGTGATTGCGGTTGCCGAGATGTTCGGCATAAGCGGGCGACGTGAGGAGCTCATGGTGCTGCTCGAACGCTTCGAGCGCTGGGCCGCGGGCGAGCCGGGATGCCGGCGCTACGTGTTCGCGGCGGCGCTGGCCGACCCCAGCCGGTTTGTGCTCTTCAGCGAGTGGGACAGCCAGGAGGCGCTCGACGAGCACTACCGCTCCGAGGCGTTCACAGAATTTCAGCTGGGGCTTGACGGTCTGCTCGCGCGACCTAGTGAGTTGACCGTCTACTCGATCGAGAACGCCGTGCGGCCGGAGGACACCCGCCCGATGGATCCGCGGGACGCCGACTAGGAACTAGGTCTCCGGCTCGACGACTGGCCGCTCCCGCTGTCCTGCGGCGGATGCGAGCTCGCCGCGCGGGAGCGATGCTTGGGAACCTTGGACGCGACCACCCCGCCTACCGACCCCGCGCGAAGCGTCGAGGCCGACCTGGACGAGTTTCCGCTGGTGCTCGGGCTCGACACGTTCGGCGACGTCACCCGCGACGAGGATGGTCGCCTGAACTCCGATGCCGAGACGATCCGGAACGTCGTCGAGCAAGGCGTATTTGCCGACGAGGTCGGCGTGGACTTCTTCGGGATCGGCGAGCACCACACCGACGACTTCCCGATGCCCGCGGCCGACGTGGCGCTCGGCGCGATCGCCGGACGCACCACTCGGATCCATCTCGGCTCGGCGGTCACGGTCCTGAGCTCGGACGACCCGGTCCGGGTGTTTCAACGCTATTCCACGTTGAATGCTGTCTCGAGTGGCCGGGCGGAGGTCATCCTCGGGCGCGGCTCCAGCATCGACTCGTTCCCGCTATTCGGTTACGACCTCGCCGACTACGAGGAGCTGTTCGAAGAGAAAACCAACCTCTTCGCCGAGCTGATGAAGGGCGGACCGGTCACCTGGTCGGGCAAGACGCGACCTGGGCTCAGCGGCCAGAACGTCGTGCCGCACCTCGAGGCCGGACCGTTCCCGGTGTGGATCGGCGTCGGGGGCAGCCCCGAGTCGGTGCTGCGCGCCGCCCGCTACGGCTTCTCACTGATGCTCGCGATCATCGGCGGCCGACCGGCGCGTTTCGCCCCATTTCCCAGGCTGTTCCGCCAGGCGCTCGAGAGCGTCGGGCGGCCCCCACTGCCGGTCGGGGTGCACGCGCCCGGCCACGTCGCCGCGACAGATCAGCAGGCGATCGACGAGTTCGCGCCGCGCTGGATCGAGACGCTCCGCGGTGTCGCGAGAGAACGTGGATTCAGGGTGCCCACGATGGAATCGTTCAGGGACGACGTCGGACCCCAGGGAGCGCTTTATGTGGGCTCACCGGAGACGGTGGCGCAGAAGATCGTCGCGAACCTGACGACCCTCGAGGCGAACCGGTTCGACCTGAAGTTCGGGATGCCGGGTCTCACGCAGCGAGCGGCGATGTCCAACGTCGAGCTGTACGGCACCCAGGTCATTCCTCGCGTCCGTGAGCTGTGGGGTTAGGGCCAGTTGTCTACTCGATCGTCCGCGGCGCCCCCGCCGGCCCCGCCGGTGCCTCGACCACGACCGTGTGCACATTGACGAACTCGTGGATCCCGTAGGTCGAGAGCTCGCGGCCGTAGCCGGAGTCCTTGATACCGCCGAACGGGAGCCGAGGGTCTGACGTCGTCATCCAATTGATGGCGGTGTGGCCTGCGTCGAGCCGCAACGCCAGCTGTTCGCCGCGTGCCAGGTCAGACGTCCAGATGTTGCTCCCCAACCCGAAGCTCGTGTCGTTGGCCAGCGTGATCGCGGCCTCCGCGTTGGCGGCCCGAAGCACCGGCGCGGCGGGACCGAAGACCTCCTCGCGGAGCACGGGCATCGACCCGGTGACCTGGTCGAGCACGGTTGGCTCGTAGTAAAAGCCGGGGCCGTCCGGGGCGCGCCCACCAGCCAGCACGCGAGCCCCCTGCGCGACCGACTCACGGACCTGCTGCGCCAGGTGGTCGCGCAGGTCCGCGCGCGCCAGCGGGCCGACGGTGACGGCGGGGTCCGTCGGGTCGCCGATCCGCAGCTGAGCGACATGTGCCAGGAGGCGGTCGGTGAACTCGTCGGCCACCCGCTGCTCGACGATGATCCGCTTTGCCGCGATGCACGACTGCCCCGTGTTCTGGAATCTGCTCCGGGTGGCCCACTCCGCCGCGGCGTCCAGGTCCGCGTCCGCGAGCACGATGAACGGATCGCTGCCGCCCAGCTCGAGCACGGTCTTCTTGAGCGCCCGACCCGCGATCGCGGCCACCGCCCGTCCGGCGCCGGTCGAGCCGGTCAGCGTCACGGCGGCGACGCGATCGTCCGTGATCACTGCCTCGCTCACGTCCGGCGTGCGCTCGACGCTCGCGACGATCACCGACAGCACTCCGGCGGGCAGCCCCGCTCGCTCGGCGACGTCGGCGAGCAGCAGCGAGCATCCGGTCGTGGACGGCGCGTGCTTGAGCACGATCACGTTGCCCGCCGCGAGGGCCGGGGCGAGCGCCCGGACAACCTGCCAGTAAGGGAAGTTCCACGGCATGATCGCGAACACGACCCCGAGCGGAACGTAGGCGACGTACGAGTCCAGCGCGTCGGTCTGGACCGGATCCGTTTCGAGCAGCGCCGGGCCGTGTTCGGCGAACCACTCACACGCCCACGCGCACTTCTCGACCTCGGCCCGGCTATCCGCCAACGGCTTGCCCATCTCACGCGAGGCCATCAATGCGAGCTCCTCACGGCGATCACGCAGCGACGCGGCCAGCCGGCGAAGGCCGTCGCCGCGCTCGGCCGGCGGCGTCAGCCGCCAGTCCGAGGCGGTGTCGTGAGCGTGCCCGAGGATCCCGTCGACCGCCTCCGGCGACGTCTCGTGATACGTCGCGAGCACCTCGCCGGTGGACGGATCGACGGTGGTGACGGTCACGATGCCGGCGCTCAGGACGGTTGTGAGGCGCGCGGGTTCTCGAGCACCAGCGCGACGCCCTGCCCCGACCCGACGCACACGCCGAGTACGCCGTAGCGGACATCGCGCTCCCTCAGCTCGGTGGCCAGCGTCAGCACGTAGCGGGTGCCGGAGGACCCGAACGGATGGCCGATCGCGACCGCACCGCCGTTCGGGTTCAGGCGCTCGTCGGGAACCTGGAAACCGTCGAGCTGGTTGGGCAGCTCCTTCAGGATCGCGACGGCGACCGAGGCGTACGCCTCGTGGATCTCCCAGACGTCGATCTGGTCAGGGGTGAGCCGCGCCCGGCGGAGCGCTTTGGGGATCGCGAATGCCGGGGCGATCCCCATGAACCGCGGGTCGAGCGCGTGCGTCGCCGATGCCACGACGCGCGCGAGCGGCTCGGCACCTAACTCGGCCGCCGCTTCGCCGCTTGCCAGCACGACCGCGCTCGCCCCGTCGTTCAGCGGTGACGAGTTCCCGGCCGTCATCTGCGTCGTGTCGGGCTGCGCGGGCAGCGCCGCCAGCTTCTCCGCGGTCGTGTCGTCGCGGATGCTCTCGTCGTGCTCGAACACCCGGGCGGGCTCTCTCCGCGTGGCCGGGATCTCGACGGGATGGATCTCCAGCGAAAGCCGGCCCGAGTCTCGGGCCGCGGCCGCATGTTGGTGGGAGCGCAGCGCGAACGCGTCGATCTCCTCACGTGACAGCTGATAGCGGTCGGCGACGTTCTGCGCCGTCCGCATCATGTCGATGTACGCGTCCCTGGCCAGCAGGTTGGGATTCGGTGGGCCGCCGGCGCCGGCCCACATCGTGTCGAGCATGAAGATCGGGCCGCGTGGCATGAACGGCGCTTCACCCTTCATGAACGCCCAGCCCGATCGGGACATCGACTCCACCCCACCGGCCAGCCCCACGCCCAGCTCGTCCGAGCGGATCGCGTGCGCGAGCTGGATCGCGCAGGTCAGCGAAGACGCGCAGAAGCGGTTGACGGTCGCGGCCGGGACGGAGTCCGGAAACCCTGCGGCGAGCGCAGCCCAGCGGGCGATGTCACCCATCCCCTCGTGCGCGACGTTCACGCACCCGGCGGCGATGTCCTCGATCCGGCCGAGCTCCACGCCGGCGCGCTCGCAAGCCCAGACCATCGTCTGGCCGAGCAGATCGTCGGTGCGGATGTGCGACAGCGCGCCGCCGTAGCGGCCGACGGGGGTCCGCACGCCCCCGAGCACGAAGGCATCAGTCATTTGCTGGTTCTCCTCGATCGGAGTTCGAACCGCCGAGCAGCGGCACGACCTCGCCCATCAGCAGCTCCACCTGTTCTGGCGCGGGGTCGACGGGCCAGAACACAATCGTGTCAAAGCCGTCGTCGGCGAACCCGGCGAACGTCTCGCTCCACCACCCGGGCGGGCCCGCGAGCGGGTCGCCGAGCAGGTATCCGACCGGGAGCTCGGACCGGTGCGGGGCGCGGCGGTCACCGATCAGGCCTTGCACGTTGATGATCCGGCGGATCGCGCCTGGGTCGCGGCCGGCCGTGTCGGCGGCGGCGTCGATCTGGTCGTTGCCGGCGCGGAGCTCCTCACGGGTCAGAACCCCGAGCGATGGGAGCCAACCGTCCGCCTTTCGGCCCACGAGGCGGATCATTCGGGGCTTGAAAGCTCCCACCCAGATCCCGATCTGATGGGTGGGGCGCGGGCCCGGACGTGCGTCGGTCAGCCGGTAGTACTTGCCCTCGTATGACACCGAGCGCTCACCGGACCACAGCAGCCTGATCACGTCGATCGCTTCGTCGAGCGCCTCGACGGACTCGCCCGGCGTGCGTCGCGGGCCGCCGAAGTTGGCGATCACGTCGGGGATCCCGCCTGCGCCGAGCCCGAGCTCGAAGCGGCCGCCGCTCAGCACGTCGAGCGACGCGGCCGCCTTGGCCAGCACCGCCGGCGGGCGCAGCGGCAGGTTGGCGACGTCGGTGAAGAACGAGACTCGCCTGGTCTCGGCGAGGAGGGTCGGAATCAGCGACCAGGTGTCGAAGAAGTGGTGCTGGTAAGGATGATCCTGGATCCCGACGAGGTCGACCCCCGCGCCGTCGGCGACGCGCGCCAGCTCCCGGTTGATCTCGAGTCGCTCGACGAGCGGGACCAACGAGATCCCGATCCGAATCGGGCTACTTGGGCCGCTGGCTGCCATACGGGCGGGACAATTTCATACCTTCGCGAGGCTCGCGGACGAAGTACCCGAACCGGAGCGCTGGCCGTAGTCGGTCATCGCGCGCAAAGAGTGCACCCGGTGCGCCGCGCTCGCATCCGCCGGTGGTCAGCCACAACGGGGTCAGACCGGGTCACCGGCCGTGGATTTCGTCGGCCGGCGTTGTCTGATTGATCTCGAGTCGGTCCAGCTCTCGTTGGCGCCACTGGCCGGGCGGGCGTCCGTGGTGACGGCGGAACGCCGCGGCAAAGGCGTAGGGCGAGGCGTAGCCGGTGCGCTCGGCGATCTGCGACAGCGTCAACTCGCCTCTGCGGAGGTGATCGCGAGCCAGCGTCATGCGCCAGTCGGTCAGGTACTGCATGGGTGCCTGACCGAGTGCCTGTTGAAAACTTCGCGCAAAAGCTGCCCGTGACAGCCCGCTGACGGCGGCCAGTTCTGGCACCGTCCACGGGTGGGCGGCGTCCGCGTGCATGGCGCTCAGTGCCGGGCTGAGCCTCGGATCGGCCGAAGCCCGATACCAACGAGGGGCATTTGCACTCCGCTCGTAAGACGCGCGCATGGCGAGCACCAGAAGGACGTCCAGGAGCCGATCGAGCACCGTCTGTTGGCCGGGGGCGGAGGCCGCTAGCTCACGGGACAGCAGGGCGATGACGTCGTGCAGTGGGTCGTCGGCGGCTGCGGAGAGCTGGAGGATCGGCGGAAGCGCCTCGAGCAGACCTCGGCCGACGTCGCCCGAGAACCGGTATGCGCCGCACAGGAACACGCTCGCGCGCAGGCCGTCTGAGGTCTCATCGCCGGCATGGCGTGCTCGGAACTGCTCTGGCGATACGCAGGTCGCAGCGGGCTCGTGAGCGATGTGGTGGTCAGGGCCGCCTCGGACGAGCGCAACGTCGCCGGGCGCGAGCTCGAGCGGCTCGTCCGGATCGTCGAGCCACAACCACGCCCGGCCCCGGATAACGGCATGCACCGCCAGCTGGATGGTGCCCGGCAGCAGCAGGCCCCAAGGAGGTTGGGCCACCGACCGGGCAAAGACGCCGCCGGAGGCGCGAGCCCGGGCCAGGTGATCCTGCAGAACGTCCACGATGTGAGCGTCTCACATAAAGAATCAAGCGTCAAGCACATTGATTCACTCACTAATCGCTAGCAAAATCGAGTCATGACCAATACACCTTCCAACACACTCGTGCTCGCCGGAACCGGGAAGACCGGCTCCCGAGTCGCCGCCAAATTGACGGAGCTCGGCCTCGGCAACCGCACAGCTGCACGCAGCGGTGCTGAGGTGCGCTTCGACTGGGACGACCCGACCACCCACAGCCCCGCCCTCACGAACGTCGACCGCGTGTACCTCGTGGCGCCGGTCATGAGAACAGAGTTCGGCGACCAGGTGTCGAGCTTCCTGGATCTCGCGGAGGCCGCCGGGGTGCGTCACATCACCTATCTGAGCGCCTTCGGCATCGACCACGCCCCGCCCCAGGTCGCCCACCG
>DATKFF010000373.1:0-3673 GCA_035511595.1 Solirubrobacteraceae bacterium
AGGTTCTGAAGTGGAAGGACGTTCCGATGGCGGAACCGTCCGAGGGGCAGATCCGGATCCAGGTTCGTGTCTCCGCCGTGGGCCCGACGGATCTGAAGATCCGCCGCGGCGACCTGGACGGGGTCTTCCCTTTGCCGGAGCCTGCGGTCCTCGGGTTCGAGACCGCCGGGGTCGTTGACGCCATCGGGAGTGAAGTCAGCGGGGTGGCGGTCGGAGACGAGGTGGCTGCCTGGCTGCCGTCACTCGGCGGGTACAGCGAGTACGCGCTCGCCGCGGCGTGGACACCCAAGCCGGCGAATGTGTCCTGGAACGACGCCGGTGCGCTCCCCGCGTCCGTTGAGGCCGCCGTAGGGGTGCTACGCCAGCTCGGGGTGGTTGAGGGCGAGACTCTCTTGATCCTGGGCGCGGGCGGGTCTGTCGGGATGATCGCCACGCAGCTGGCGATTCGACAGGGCGTCGAGGTCATCGGAGCCGTCGGCGCGCGAGACGAGGCGCTCATCCGAGAACTCGGAGCCACGCCCGTTCGCTACGGCCACAACCTGCTCGCCAACGTCCGCGACATCGCCGACCGAGTCGACGCGACCTTCGACGCCGCCGGCAAGGGCGGGCTGGAAGACGCGATCACGCTCACCGGCGGCTCGGCCCGCGTGATCACCTTGGCCGACGAGCACGCGGCGGAGCTCGGCGTACGGCTGTCGGTCCCGACGCCCGACCGGGCTCCCGATGGTGTCGAGATCGGCATGCAGCTGCTGGCCTCCGGCGAACTGCGCCTGCGATCGCAGCGGTCCCTACCGATGTCGTCAGCAGGCGAAGCGCACCGGCTCCTCGAGGAAGGACAGGCTCACGAAAAGCTACTGCTTGCTGCTAGCCCCGCGCACACCGAGGTGACGCAATGACAACGCCTCCTTTGGATCAGCAGGCGGATGGCTCGGAATCGGTCCGTGCCGTGGGTAGCCTGCCCCACCGACGCGGATTCCGGGCGGTGGCGTTCGCGTTTCTGGCGGTGATGGCGTTGGCGACCGTGCCCAGTCCGCTCTACGGCCTGTACCGCGCGCGAGATCACTTTTCGCTGTTCATGATCACCGTCGCGTTCGCGGTGTACGCGGTCGGTGTGATCGGCGCGCTGCTCCTCGGAGGGCACCTGTCGGATCTCTACGGGCGCCGGCGTCTCCTGCTCCCGGCGATTGGTGTCTCGATCGTCAGCGCGATTGTGTTCCTCGCGTGGAAGAGCCTCCCTGGCCTCCTCACCGCCCGGCTCCTCACCGGAATCGCGATCGGGATCGTCGCGTCGACGGCGACCGCGTACATCGCAGAGCTGCACGCCCTCGGCCGGCCGCAAGCGACCGCACGAAGGGCGCAACTCACGGCGTCGGCGGTGAACATCGGCGGGTTGGCCGTCGGCGCGCTCGTAGCGGGGGTCCTCGCGCAATGGGTGGCGCACCCCCTGACCGTCCCGTATCTCGTGTTCCTGGCGGCGCTGGTGCTCGGCGCGATAGGGGTCGCTCTCGCGCCAGAGACCCGCGAGGCCGCGAAACCACCCCCGCCCTACCGCCCGCAACGCCTGACGCTGCCGCAGGGCGAGCGCAGCCGCTACTTCGCCGCGGCGCTGAGCACATTCGTCGCGTTTGCCGGGTTGGGTCTATTCGCCGGCCTCGCCGGGCTGTTCCTTGCCGTCACGCTTCACCACACGTCCCTCGCGCTAGCGGGCGGTGTGGTGTGCGTGATGTTCGGAGCGGGCGTTGCCGCGCAATTCCTGACCGTGACCTGGTCGGTCACCCGTGACCTCGAAGCCGGAATGGCATCGATGGTCATCGGAATCGCACTCGCGGTCCTCGCGGTGTGGCTGCGACCACCGTCCCTGGCTCTGTTCATCGCCGGAGGCGCGCTGATCGGCGCGGGATCAGGCGCGATCTTCAAGGGCGCGGTCGGAACGGTCATGAGCATCTCGCCGCCCGAACGCACGGCCGAGTCGCTCACCGGAGTTTTCTTCGCTGCGTACGTCGGTATTTCCTTGCCTGTCGTGGGCGCAGGCATCCTGCTCGCGCGCCACGTCACCCCGAAGGTCACGATCCTCGTGTTCGGGATCGCAGTCAGCGTCGGCATCGCCGCATCCGCGATCAAACTCTTGGCCCGACGGCCGGCTCCGGCTTCGCCGGCGCCCACGCGTGCTGGCGGCGTCGCCGAAGATGGCGCGGGCAAGTCGAGTCGCGACTTTACCCTTAAGTGAAGTGGCGTCGGTTCAGGATTCCTCGGCGGGAGCGGGAAGCGTTCCGCGGTCGATGATGTTGTCGTAGACGCTCTCGAGCCCGACCGTAAGCGGCTCGAGCAGCTCGTCCGGCAGGCCCTCGAAGAACAACCGTCGCACGAGGTCGATGTGCCCGCTGGACGCGCGGGTGATCTCGTCCCAGCCCCGATCGGTGAGCGTTATCTCGGTCGCTCGCCGATCGGCCGGCGCTGCACGGCAGTCCACGAGCCCCCGGCTCTGAAGGCGCCGGACGTGGTGCGAGAGCCTGCTCCGCTCCCAGCCGATCCGGGCGGCCAGTGCCGTGATCCGCGTTCGCCCGCCCGGTGCGTACCGCAAAGCGTTGAGCACGTCGTAGTCGGGCAGCGAGAGGCTGCTGTCGGCCTGGAGCTGACGGTTCATCTCGTAGGTAAGGCGCAGCTGCACCCTCATATAGGCCAGCCACGCTCGCTGTTGGCCAGGTGTCAAGGTTTCGAACGCGGAACCTGGCCGACGGTTTCCGTTGTGTGACATATCACGCTATTATATTCGGGCGCGGTGTCTTGGGTCGCAACACATCTTGCGCGGTCTTGCCGTGTCGCGGGCCGTTTCCATGGAGCTTCTGCCACGCGCGGCGTCGTGGTAACTAGGAAGGAGCAGCCGTGGCGCAAGTTGTGAGCCCGAAGGACCTGGTCCGGGGTGTGTTCGCGGCCCTGGACGCGAAGGACCCGGCCGCTGTTAGCGCACGTATGACAGACGATGTCCGGATGCGGCTCGGGAACGCAGACCTCGTCGAGGGCAAGGCGAAGTTCCACGAGGCGACGACGGCCTTCGTGGCTTCGATCAGCGCGATCAGGCACGAGATCACGTCGATGTGGAGCGTCGACGACGTGGTGATTGCCGAGATGGACGTCCACTACGAGCGCCTCGACGGAAGAACAGTCACGCTTCCGTGCTGCAACGTGTTCCGCGTGCGCGACGGCCTGGTGTCGGACTATCGGGTCTACCTCGACATCGGGCCGGTGTACGCGTGACGGGGCGACTCCGTCCCCGAACCTAGGCGCGGCTGACACTGTCCGCGCGTCGGCGTCCCGCACGTGAGATAAGGCAGGCTTCAGTTCGGGACAAGCGTCATGCGCGAGCCGCTCGGCGCCGCTCGTCCTACGGCTATGTTCGACCCTCAACGCGCTGGGGGTGGTCACCCATTTGGCTTGTGAACTGGTTCGTGTCGAAGTAATCCCGCCAGGCGGCGATCTTGCCGTCCCGGACTTCGAATGCCCCCATGACCGGGAGTCCGAACGATGTGTCGGACAGTTTGAAGACGTCGAACCGCTCGGTCATCACAACCGGACCGTCGGCCGCGATATTGATGAGGCGGAAGTCGATACCCTCGATGCTTGGCGGGCCGGGGCGGATGAACGAGTCGATGTTGTCGGCGATGTTCTTTCTCCC
>DATKFF010000374.1:0-2896 GCA_035511595.1 Solirubrobacteraceae bacterium
CGACGAAGAAGCCCTTGCTGAAGGGCTGCTTCATGTTGCGGGACCGGTACAGCTCCTTGCCGATCAGCGAGTCCTCGACACGCTTGTCGTAGGCCGAGAGGTCGGCGCCTCCGGCCTTGAGTTGCGCGAAGATCGCCTCGGCGGCGTAGATCCCGGAGTGGATCGCGTAGTGGATCCCCTTGAGGATCGGGACGTTGACCATCCCCGCGCTGTCGCCGCAGATCACGGCCCCCGGCGCGGACGGCTTGGGCATCGCCCAGTAGCCGCCCTCCGGGATCGCCTTAGCTCCCCAGGTGATCCGCTTGCCGCCCTCGAGGATCCCGCGGACGAGCTTCGAGGTCTTGAACTGCTGGAGCACGTCGTGGACCGAGAACGTCGCGTCGGTGTAGTCGAGGCCCCCGACGAACCCGAGCGAGACCTTGTCGTCGCCCATCGGGTAGATCCACGAGCCGCCGAACTCGTGCCACTTGGCGCCGTAGCGAAGCGGCCAGCCGAGCGTGTGGATCACGCGGTCAAGCGGCTTGGCGACCTCCCAGACCTCCTTGACCCCGAGCGCCCAGACCTGAGGCTCTCGGCCATCAGCGAGGTTGAACTCCTTGATCGCGGCGCCCGTCAGGTGACCCCAGGTGCCCTCGGCGAGCACCGTGGCCTTGGCGGTCACGTCCGATCCGGGCTCGAAGTTGCCGAGCTCCTCGCCGTCCTTGCCGCGGCCCTTGTCGCCGGAGCGGACGCCGCGCACGACGCCGTCCTCGACCAGCAGCTGCTGCGCGCTGGTCTCGGTGAGGATGTAGGCGCCCGCTTCCTCGGCCTTCGCGGCCAGCCACCGGGAGAGCTCAGCGACGCTGACCATGTAGTTGCCGTGGTTGCGAAACGGGGGCGGCGTTGGCTTCAGCGGCAGCGCGGCGCGCTCGGACAGCATCCAGTAGACGCTGTCCTTGGCAACGGTGCCGTACGTCGGCCAGTCGGAGGGCTCGAGATCCGGGAACAGCTCCTGCAGTCCGGAGGGGCGCATCATCGCACCGCTCAGGTTGTGCGCGCCGCAGGCCTTGCCCTTCTCGATCACGGCTACGGGGACCTCCCCAAGCCTCTCCATCAGCTCCGCGTCATCCGCCAGCAGCTGGAGCAGCCGGTTTGCGCACGCCAGCCCGGCGGGTCCGCCGCCGACGATCACGACACCGACGTCGATGCGTTCGTCCTCGGGGTCGAGCTCCCGCTTGACGAACTCCTTGACCGGGTCGACCGGCGGCGGATACTCGCTCGGGGCGACGCCTCCGTTTCGTGACGCCATTCGGGTCAGCCGCCCTTCTTCGCTTTGATCGCCTCGGTCAGCTTGGGCAGGATCTTGTTCAGGTCGCCCACGATCCCGAGGTCGGAGAACTCGAAGATCGGCGCGTTGGCGTCCTTGTTGATCGCCACGATGTTCTCCGAGGACTGCATCCCGACCTTGTGCTGGATCGCGCCGGAGATGCCGGCGGCGAGGTACAGCTTCGGCGAGACCGTCTTGCCGGTCTGCCCGATCTGCGCCGCATACGGGTACCAGCCGGCGTCGACGACCGCACGGGTCGCCGCGACGGCGGAGTTACCGCCGAACGCCTTCGCCAGCGCCTCGGCGAGCTCGAAGCCCTCGGGCTTGCCGAGCCCGCGGCCGCCGGCGACGAGGATGTCGGCGCCCTCGATGTCGACGTCGGCGCCGCGCTGCTCGCCGCGCTGGACCATCGTCGCCTGGTTCGACCACGGCGAGTACTCGACGTCGACGTCGACCACCTCGGCCGGGCCGCCGTCGACGGTCCGCGTCTCGAACGCGTTGATCCGGCCGATGATGATCCCGAGACCCTTGTAGCGAGACACGGAGATCTTCGAGTCCTGGAGGATCGGGCGCTCGGCGACGAGCTTCCCATCCTCGGCGCGGACGTTGATCACCTCCATCGTCACGCCTCCGTCGAGCCGCGCGGCGAGCCCGGCGCCGATCTCGAACCCGAGCAGCCCGCCGCCGAACAGCGCGTAGGACTGGCCGTTCTCCTCGATCACCTTGGCCATCGCGTCGACGATCGGCTGCGCGAGGCCCTCGGGCCCCTTGACGCGGAACACCTTCGTGGCGCCGTACGCGCCGAGCGACTGGCAGAGCTCGTCAGAGAGATCGTCACCACCCAGCACAAGCGCGTGACATTCGCCGCCGATCTCCTTCGCCCGTGCCGCGGCCTCGGACACCGCGCCGAGCGAGTTCTTGTTGAACTCGCCCTCGTAGTGAAGGACGTAGGTGAGGATGTCGGGCATCTAGATCAGCTTCCTTTCCTCGAGCCAGGCGACGATCTGCTCGACCGTCTCGTCGGTGTTCTCGTCCTCGATGATCTGCCCGGCCGGCTTGGCCTCGGGGTCGTGGAAGTCGCCGCACTGAACGCGCGAGCCCTCCTCGCCAACCCTTGAGGCCTCGATTCCGACGTCGCCGGTCGCGACCGACTCGAGCGGCTTCTTGCGCGCGCCCATGATCGCCTTCAGCGACGGGTAGCGGGGTTCGTTGATCGCGTCGCCGACGGAGATCACCGCCGGGAGCGTGATCTGCACGGTGTCGTAGCCGTACTCGGCCTGGCGCTCGCAGCGCAGGGCGCCGTCCTGCACGTCCATCTTGATCACCTGGGTCAACGACGGCATCTTCAGGTGGTCGGCGACGACCGCGCCGATCGTGTAGCACTCGCCGTCGTCTGACTGCTGGCCGAGCAGGACCAGGTCGGGCGACTCCTTCTCAAGCGTCTTTGCAAGCGCGTAGCCGGTGGCGGCCACGTCGGATCCTACGAGCGCGTCGTCGGTTAGCTGCACCGAGCGGTCGGCACCCAGCGACACGGCCTTGTGCAGCGCGCGGACCGACGACTCCGGCCCCATCGTGACCGCGACGATCTCA
>DATKFF010000375.1:0-2148 GCA_035511595.1 Solirubrobacteraceae bacterium
CGCGCCGCTGCGCCGGCCCAAGCCGGGGGTGGCGGCGCGGCAGGCCGCCGAGCCGCCGACGGTCTCGGTGATCGTCGCGGCGTACGCCGAGCAGGAGGTGATCGCCGACCGGATCGCGAACCTCCGTGCGCTCGACTACCCGGCGGACCGGCTCGAGCTGATCGTGGCGTGCGACGGCTCGCCCGACGCGACGCCCGAGCGAGCTCGGGCGGCGGGAGCGGACGTCGTCCTGGAGTTGCCACGGGGCGGCAAGATCCGCGCCCAGGACGCGGGCGTGGAGACCGCGCGCGGCGAGATCGTCGCCTTCTCGGACGCCAACGTCACGTGGGACCGCGACGCGCTGGCGAAGCTGCTCGCGCCATTCGACGATCCGGGCGTCGGCTACGTGTGCGGCAACGTCCGTCTCGTCGCGCAGAACGGCACCAACCAGGAGGGCATTTACTGGCGCTACGAGATGGCGCTGCGAGCGCTCGAGTCACGGGTCCGCTCGGTCACAGGCGGCAACGGCGCGATCTACGCGACCCGCCGCGCCGCCTACGTGGTCGTCGACCCGATCATGGGCCACGACCTCTCGTTCCCGTTCATGATGGTCAAGCACGGCTGGCGGGCGCTGTACGCACCCGCCGCCCGCGCCAGCGAGAAGATGGTGCCGACGCTGGAGGGCGAGTTCGCGCGCAAGCGCCGGATGATGGGCCACACCTGGCCGATCGTCGTCCGCGGGGGGATGCTCTCGCCGCGCGGCTACGACCCGCTCTACGCGCTGATGATCGCCTCCCACCGGGTGCTGCGCTACCTGTCCCCGTTCCTGCATCTGGCGGCGCTCGGGACGAACATCGCGCTACTCGGCTCCGGCTGGGTCTACATCGCCACGCTCGCCGCTCAGCTCGGGGTGCTGCTCGCCGCGCTGGCCGCCAGCGCGATCCCCGCGCGCCCGTTCCTGATCGCGCGGTACTACGTCCTGACCACGGCATCGCTCGCCGCCGGGTTGTGGGACTGGCTCACCCACGGCACCCCGGCCGGCTGGGAGCCGGCGGAGGGCACACGATGAGCGGCGTCGTCAAGCGGTCGCTCGACCTGGCGGTTGGCCTCGCCGGCTCGGTCGTGACGGCGCCGCTCGTGGCGCTGCTCGCCGTCGCGATCCGCCTCGAGTCACCCGGGCACCCGATCTACACGCAGACGCGCGTCGGGCGGGACGGGCGTACGTTCCCGATCTACAAGCTGCGGACGATGGTCCGCGGCGCCGAGTTCACCGGCGCCGGGCTCGCGATCCAGGAGGGCGACGGCCGGATCACACGGCTCGGGCGGCTGTTGCGCAGGTACTCGCTGGACGAGCTGCCGAACCTGTGGAATGTGTTGCGCGGCGAGATGTCGCTCGTCGGGCCGCGCCCGACGCTGCCGATCCAGGTGGAGCAGTACACCGACCGCCAACGCGGCCGGCTCGCGGTCAAGCCCGGCATCACCGGCTGGGCTCAGGTAAACGGTCGCACGTCGCTGCCCTGGGCCGAGCGGATCGAGCTCGACATCTGGTACGTGCAGCACCGCACGCTGAGACTGGACCTGCAGATCCTTGCGCGGACCATCGGGATGGTCGCGAGCGGTCACGGGCTCTACAAGGGGGAGCGTGGCGGATGGCAGCCGCCGGCGGCGTGAGCCGGCCCGAGCGCGATGCGGCGGTGCTGCTGACCGGCGTCGGCAAGCGCTACGACATCGTCTCGGCGTTCGCCCAGCACGCGATCGTCGTCGCCGCCGATCCCAACCCGCTGGCGCCCGCGCAGTACGCCGCGGACCATCGCTACCCGGTTCCCCGGATCCACGATCCGGCCTACGTGCCTGCACTGCGTGAGCTGTGCGAGCGACACGGCGTCGGCGTGGTGGTGCCGCTGACCGATCTCGACCTAGAGGTGCTGGCGCACGCCAGCCGCGGCGGCCTGCTGCCCGCGCTCGTCCCGGACCCGGAGATCGCACGGGCGACGTTTGACAAGTACGAGGCACACCTGCTGCTCGAGCGGCTGGGGCTGCCGTCTCCCCCCACGGTTCTGCCCGGCGATCCGGTCGACAGCTTCCCGGTGATGATCAAGCCGCGCCAGGGATCGGGCGCGCGCTCGATTCACCGCGCCGACGACGAGGCCGCAGCCGAGTTCTTCGTCG
>DATKFF010000376.1:0-3948 GCA_035511595.1 Solirubrobacteraceae bacterium
GCGCAGCAGGTGCTGGGGCTGGCGTTCGACGGGTCGGCGCCGATGCTGCTCACCGGGTCCGCGCCGACCGGCGCCAGCTGCTGCAGCGGCGTCGGCGTCACGCGGTTCGACGGCGGCTCGTTCGGGGCACGCCGGGCGCTCATCTCGGGTCTCACGGGCGCGACGCTCGGGTCGCTGACCGCCGTTTCGCCGGGGCGGCTGCTCGCCTCGGTCGCCACCGACCGCGGCGTGTGGGTGGCGCAGTCGCGTCCCGGGGGGCCGTTCGCCGCCACCCATCGCCTGACCGGCTTCGCGCAGATGCCGTGGACGCTCGCGACGACCGCGCTCGGCGGCGCCGGCGCGCTCGCGTGGACCGCCACCACAGGCCAGCAGGGCGAGATCGCTCCGGGCCAGATCTTCACCGCGTCGGGCTCGGCGAGCCGCGCGCCGGGCGGGGCCCGGGTCACGGCGACCGTCCCGGCCGGGCACCAGGTCGATGAGCTCTCGCTGACCCCCGGTCGCGGGCGCCCGACGCTCGCGTGGGTCGAGAATTGGATCGCCGCGAACGGGGCATATGGCTCCCAGGTGGTGCTCCGCGACCTCGGCGCGGTCAGCGCTCCGCGGGTCATCGGCGCCGCCGGGGAGACGGCGTCCGGGCTCACCGCGGCCGGCGACCCGCGCGGGGACCAGGTGGTGGCGTGGAGGGATTGCGACCCCACGCCGGCGTGCCGGCTGTGGGCGGTCTACCGGCGCGGCGGCGGGCGCTTCGGCGCTCCGGTGGCGCTCGGCGCGATCGATCCGTACGAGGACCCGGCGGCCGCGGTCTCGAGCGGCGGTGAGGCGCTCGTCGGATGGATCGCCGGTGGGCGGGTGATCGCGGCCGCGCGGTCGCCGTCGGCGAGCCGGTTCGGCGCGGCGCACGCTGTGTCCACGGCCGCGGACGCGGGCGAGCTCGCGCTGGCGTTCTCGCCGGGCGGCCAGGCGCTCGTGACCTGGACCGCGTGGTCGGCGACGACGCAGCTGCTCGGCGCGTTGCTCGGCTGAGTCCCGGCCTCAGTGGGACTGAAGCCCGGCGAGCAGCACCTCACGCGCCGCCGGCGCGGCGGTCGCGCCGCCCGCGCCCTGCGCCGGGAACAGCGCGCCGGCGACGATCCGGGGATGTCCGACGGGCGCATACCCGACGAACCATGCGTCGGTCTCCTGCGTCGTGTTGGTCGTGTTGCTCTGGTTGTTGGGATTCGTGGTGGAGGTGTTCGCGAGCTCCGCGGTGCCCGTCTTGCCCGCGACCTCGACCCCCGGGATCGCCGCGGCCGTGCCGGTCCCTTCGGTCACCACGGCGACCATCATCCGCTGCACCAGCGACGCGATCGCGTGGCTCGTGACCGGAGCGAAGCTCGGCGACTGGCCGTCCAGCAGGGTCGGGATCGGCCGCCGGCCGCCCATCGCGATCGTCGCGGCGACGTCGGTCATCTCGAGCGCGCTGGCCTGCACCCGGCCCTGGCCGATCGCGGAGGAGCCGACCGCGAGGCTGTCGCCGATCGTGCTCGCGGACGGGATCTCGCTCTCCGCCGCGCCGCTGATCGTGGGCGACTGGTTGAAGCCGAAGCGCTCGGCCATCGACACCAGCCGCTGCGCGCCGAGCCTGGCCCCCAGCGGTGCGAACACCGAGTTGCACGAGACCGCGAACGCGTTCAGGAACGTCCCGCCGCAATCCTCGCCGTTGGCGTTCTGGAGCGTGTAGCCGTCGATCGTCGCCGACGTGCCGTACGGGAAGACGTCGCCGAGCTTGACGATCCCCGCCTGCAGCGCGGCGGTCGACGTGATGATCTTCATCGTCGAGCCGGGTGGTTGCAGCGCCGAGAAGGCGACGCCCGCGAGGGCCAGCAGCGCCCCGCTGCGGGGGTCCATCGCGACGATCCCGCCGTAGCGGCCGCCGAGCGCGCTGATCGCCGCGGTCTCGAGCGCCGGGTCGATCGTCGTCTTGATCGTCGTCCCGGGGACCGGGGCGGCGGCGGCCAGCACGCGCTTGCCGGCCATCAGCGTCGCCCCGGGCGTCCCGGCCAGCTGGCGCTCGAACACCCGCTCGAGTCCGTCCTGGCCGACCTTTGCGCTTGGCGGATACCCCTCGGCCTCGTACGTCGTCGCCTGGTCGGCGGGAATCGGACCAAGTACCCCCACGATCTCGTTCGCGACCCCCGGAATCGGCGAGCTGCGGCCGGGGCCCTGCGCCAGCGGGGTCCCGTCGCGTGCCAGCAGCGTCGCGCGCGGCGGCAGCTCGGCGACCCGCGTGAGCCGCTCCCCGGGCAGCAGCCCGGGGAACAGGAGCGTCCCGGAGAAGCTGACGTTCGGGCCCGAGCTGGAGCTCGCGAACGGCACCAGGAGCGTCTCGCGGAGGGTTCCGAACAGGCGCGTGCGGGCCCGCATAAGGACGGCGATCACGTTGGCGCGTGGATTGCCGACGCGGACCGGGACAACCGAGATGAGCGTGCCCGTCCGGGCGTCCGCCTGATACTTGGCGACGAACCGCCCCTCGCTCAGCTGTCCCCGGGAGCGCGTGTCCAGCAGCGCGTACATGCGCGCGTAGTTGCCGTGCGACCACGCGCTGACGTATTCGGTGGCGAGCTGACGCTCGGCGTCGCCCGAAGCGTTGGCAACGAGCAGCCCGGCGACGAACGCGGCCGCCGCGAGCATGATCAGCGGGACGCGCTTGCGCCACAGCCGCCGGCGACGCGAGCCGTGCCGACCGCGCCGCGGACCCCCTCTATAGGGTGTGTCCAACCCCACTGATTCGGGAACGGTAGGGGATGGGGTGGGCGAAGGGAACGGCCTCTAACCTCATGCGGGTGACCGCGGTCGACTGGGTGATCGTCGCCTTCTGCGCGCTCCTCGCCCTTTACGGCTATGCACAGGGGTTCATCGTCGGCGTGCTGTCGCTGATCGGGTTCGGTGTCGGCGCCTTCATCGGCACGCGGATCGGCCCGCTGATCCTCCCGGGCGGGTCGCATTCCCAGTACGCGCCGCTGTTCGGGCTGCTGGGAGCGCTGCTGGCGGGTGGGGTACTCGCGAGCGGACTGGAGGGAATCGGGCTGCGCGCCCGGATGGCGCTTCGGCTGCCCGGGCTGCGCGCCGCCGACGGCCTGCTCGGTGGGGTCCTGACGGCGTGCGTCGGGCTCGGGATTGTGTGGATCCTCGGTGCGGTGGCGCTCGACTCGACCGGCTCGCCGACGCTCCGGAACGACATCCAGCGCTCGGCGATCCTGCGCGAGCTCGACCAGATCCTGCCGCCGTCGGGCCCGATCCTGAACGCGCTGGCGCGGTTCGATCCGCTGCCGTCGGTCACGGGGCCGGCCGCGCTGGTCCCACCGCCACCGCCCGGGATCGCGCGAGCGCCCGCCGTCAGCGCCGCCGAACCGAGCGTGATGCGCGTGGTCGGAACGGCCTGCGGGCTCGGGATCGAGGGAAGCGGCTGGGTGGCGGCGCCAGGCCTGGTCGTCACCAACGCGCACGTGGTGGCAGGCGAGACCGACACGACCGTCGAGGTGGACGGTAACCCGCCGGGGCTGCCGGCGGCGCTCGTCGTCTTCGATCCGCACGACGACATCGCGGTGCTCCGCGTCGGCGGCCTCACCGAGCGGACGCTGCCGCTGGCGCCGAGTCCGTCGCTCGGCACTCCGGCGGCGATCATCGGCTACCCGCTCGACGGCCCGCTCGACGTGCAGCCGGGCCGGATCGGCCAGACGAAGGTCGCGGCGACCGAGGACGCCTACGGCAACGGTCCGGTGTTGCGGAGCATCGAGGCGCTGCGCGGGCTGGTGCGCCCCGGCAACTCCGGCGGTCCGCTGGTCGACTCCGCGGGCCAGGTCGTGGGGACGGTGTTCGCGGCGATCACCGGGACCTCCGGCAACCCCAGCGGCGACGGGTTGGCGGTTCCGAACTCACTCGTGCGCACCCAGCTCGCCCGCGCCGAGT
>DATKFF010000377.1:0-8211 GCA_035511595.1 Solirubrobacteraceae bacterium
CGCGTGCCGGTCGGCCAGCAGGTGATGCACATGCTGGGCTGGCGTGAGTACGCGCTCGTCCCCGCCGAGGGTGCGCGTCCGATCGACACCGCGCTCGCGCCGGCCGCGGCCTACCTCGGCGTGCTCGGGGTCACGGGCTTCACGGCCTACGTCGGGCTGTTCGAGATCGCCAAGCTGCGCGAGGGCGACGTGGTGTTCGTGTCGGCGGCGGCCGGCGCGGTCGGCTCGATCGCGGGCCAGCTGGCGAAGATCAAGGGCTGCCGCGTGATCGGCAGCGCCGGGTCTGTGGAGAAGGTCGATTACCTCGTCAACGTGCTCGGCTTCGACGCCGCCTTCAACTACCGGGACGGCCCGGTCCGTGACTCGCTCCGGCGCGCGGCGCCGGACGGGATCGACGTGTACTTCGACAACGTCGGCGGCGAGCACCTGGAGGCCGCGCTGGAGAGCCTGCGTGACTTCGGACGGGTCGCGATGTGCGGCGCGATCTCGCTCTACAACGCGACGGAGCTGCCGCCGGGGCCACGCAACATCCCCGAGGTCGTGCGCAAGCGGCTGATGCTGCGCGGCTTCATCATCACCGACCACATGCAGCTGATGGGCGACTTCGTCCGTGACGTCGGCGGCTGGCTGCAGGCGGGCAAGATCGACTACCGCGAGACGGTTGTCGAGGGCATCGAGCGCGCACCCGAGGCTTTGATCGGGCTGTTTCGGGGGCAGAACCTGGGAAAGATGCTCGTCCACATAGGAGATGGGTGATGCAAACGCGCAAGCTCGGTACCCAGGGTCTCGAGGTCTCGGAGGAGGGGCTCGGGTGCATGGGGATGTCGGAGTTCTACGGCGAGGGCGACGACGAGGAGTCGATCGCGACGATCCAGCGGGCGCTCGAGCTGGGCGTCAACTTCCTCGACACCTCGGACATGTACGGGCCGTTCACCAACGAGCAGCTCGTCGGGCGCGCGATCCGCGGCCGCCGCGACGAGGTCGTGCTCGCCACCAAGTTCGGCTTCGTGCGCGGCGAGCACGGCGAGCGGCTCGGGGTGCGCGGTGACCCCGACTACGTGCGCCAGGCGTGCGACGCGTCGCTGCGGCGTCTGAGCGTGGACCACATCGACCTCTACTACCAGCACCGCGTCGACCCTGGCGTGCCGATCGAGGAGACGGTCGGCGCGATGTCGGAGCTGGTCCAGGAGGGCAAGGTCCTCTACCTCGGGCTGTCCGAGGCCGCTGCCGAGACGGTCCGCCGGGCGCACGCGGTGCACCCGATCTCGGCCCTCCAGACCGAGTACTCGCTGTGGACGCGTGACGTGGAGGAGCGGATTCTCCCGACCACGCGTGAGCTCGAGATCGGATTCGTCGCCTATAGCCCGCTGGGGCGGGGCTTCCTGTCCGGCCGGTTCACGTCTCCCGACGACCTTCCTGCGGACGATTTCCGCCGTCACAACCCGCGCTTCCAGGGCGAGAACTTCGAGCGCAACATGCGGATCGTCGACCGGGTGCGGGAGATCGCCGAGGAGAAGAGCGCCACCCCGGCGCAGATCGCGCTGGCGTGGGTTCTCCACCAGGGAGAGGACATCGTCCCGATCCCCGGGACCAAGCGCCGCAGGTACCTGGAGGAGAACGTCGAGGCGACCGAGATCGGGCTCGACGAGGACGATCTGCGCCGCCTCGACGAGGCCGCGCCCCCCGGCGAGACCGCGGGCGACCGCTACCCGGACATGTCGACGGTCAACGGGTAGCGGCGCAGTCGGTCAGAACCGGATCGCGCCGTCCGGCAGCTCGACGCGCGGGAACACGCGCGCGCCGGCGGTCAGCACGTTGTTCGCGCCGAGCGTGACGCCCTCGCCGAGCACCACGCCCGCGTCGACGTGGCAGTGCGCCCCGATCGACACGCCCGGGCCGATGATCGACGCGGACACGCGCGCGCCGGCGCCGATGCTGGCTCCGTCGAGCACGACCGAGCTCTCGACGTGGGCGCCCTCGGCGACCGAGACCCCGCGCCCCAGCACGACCCTGCCCCCGACGATCGCGCCACGCGCGATCGTCGAGCGCTCGCCGACCAGCGCCGGCGCGACGACCCTGCCGTCGACGGAGGCCCCGTCGACGAGTGCCCGGCGGGCGTCCTCCAGCCGGGCGCCGAGCTCGGTCTCGATGTTGCCCTCGAGGATGTCGAAGGTGCCCTGGAGGTATCGATCGGGCGTCCCGATGTCGAGCCAGTAACCGTGTGCGACGCATCCGTACAGCCCGCGGCCGACGAGCGCCGGGAACACGTCGCGCTCGATCGAGATGTTCGTCCCAGGGGGTGCCATCTCGTCGAGGATCGAGTGCTCCAGCACGTACACGCCGGCGTTGATCAGATGAGTCGCGACCTCATCGGCACTCGGCTTCTCTAGGAACTCGGTGACCGAGCAGTCATCGTCCAGCGTCACCAGCCCGTAGGCCGAGGGGTCCTCGACCTCCATCAGCGCGATCGTCGCCCGGGCGCCGGTCCGCTCGTGCTGACGCAGCTGGATGGCGAGGTCGATGTCGGTGAGGACGTCGCCGTTCAGCATCAGGAAGCGCTCGTCCAGCAGTTCCCCGGCGAATCGCAGCGCGCCGCCGGTTCCGAGCGGGGTTGGCTCCTCGACGTAGCGGATCCGCACGCCGAGGTCCGCACCGTCCCCCAGTACGCGGCGGACCCCGTCCGCCATGAACCCGCAGGACAGGATCACGTCATCGACGCCGAAGCGCCGGAGCCAGTCGATCATGAACGCCATGTGGGGGCGGTTGGCCAGCGGGACGACCGGTTTTGGGATCGTGGAGGTGAGCGGCCGGAGCCGGGTCCCCTCCCCGCCGGCGAGGATCAGCGCTTGCATGCGCGCGCACGGTACAGCGACGCTCGGCAGCGCGGCCGCCGGTTGCGCGCGGGGAGACCGCTACAGCCCGGCGATCCGCTCCGCCAGCCGGCTGTGGCGGCGGCC
Source organism: Solirubrobacteraceae bacterium (assembly GCA_035511595.1). Taxonomy (GTDB): domain Bacteria; phylum Actinomycetota; class Thermoleophilia; order Solirubrobacterales; family Solirubrobacteraceae; genus Palsa-465. The sequence goes on from DATKFF010000377.1 coordinate 2,958, forward strand.
GGTGTCGGGGGTCCGCGCCGCCCGGGCGATCACCGCGCTCGTCCCGACGATCACGGTGGCAAGCTTCGCGCGGGTAATCGCCGTGTAGAGCATCTCCCGGCGCAGGAAGAACGCGCCGCCCGCCGGGTGGGCGACGATCACTGCCACCGGCAGCTCGATCCCCTGGCCGCGGTGGACCGAGCAGGCGTACGCTGGGCGCAGGCGATCGGCCTGCTCCAGCGGCAGGCGGAAGATCGTCTCCTCGGCCCCGAGGATCAGCGCGGCGTCGTCCTCCTCGCCTGAGACCTCGTCCAGCAGCCGCAGCAGGGTGCCGTTCATCAGCCCCAGCTCGTGCAGGTTGCGGCCGGTCATCATCAGCTTGTCGCCGATCCGCAGCCGGCCGCCGCGCACCCGTTGACCGTCGGGATTGAGCCGCTCACGCAGCGCCTCGTTGAGCGTGTCGATCCCGAGCTCGCCCCGATACACGGGCGCGAACACCTGGATGTCACGCACCGGGTCGACGCCGTAGTGCTCGGGCAACCGCTCGCAGACGAGCGAGACGATCTGCTCACGCGCGGCGGCCGGGCTGGCGCGCTCGACCAGGAACAGGTCACGGCGCATCCCCTCGGCGGCCGTGAAGCTCGGCAGCTCGCCGCGGCGGATCCGGTGCGCCCCCTGGACGATCATGCTGCCGGCCGCCTGCCGGAAGATATGGCTCAAACGCGTGGTCGGCACCGCCTCGGACGCGACCAGCTCGGCGAACGGCTTGCCCGCTCCGACCGGTGCGAGCTGATCCGCGTCGCCGACGAGCACCACGTGCGCGCCATCCCCGACAGCGCGGAGCAGCGTCACCAGCAGCTCGAGGTTCGCCATCGAGCTCTCGTCGAGGATCAGCAGGTCGCAGGGCAACGGGTCCTGCTCGTCGTGGGTCGGCCCCTCGCCGGGGATCCAGCCGAGTGCCGAGTGGACCGTCTTCGCGCGGACGCCGCTCGCCTCGGTCATCCGGATCGCCGCGCGGCCGGTCGGCGCCACCAGCAGCACGCGCGCGCCGCGCCCGGCGGCGAGCGTCGCGATCGTCCGGATCGAGGCCGTCTTGCCGGTGCCGGGGCCGCCCGTGATCACCGACAGCCGCTGCGCGAACGCGTTGCGGACACCAGCGAGCTGCTCCTCGGTCGGTCGCTGGCCGCCATCGGCGTCGACCGGCTCGGGAGGCTCGCCCAGGCGCTCGCTCGGAGCGGCAGCGACGAGCGCGAGCACCCGGCCGGCGAGCTCGGCCTCGAGCTCCGCCGTCTCGCGTCGGTAGATCCACTCCCCGGTCCTGGCCAGGTCACCCGAGCGCACGAGCTCGTCGATCAGCGACTCGGGTCGGCCGTCGCCGAGCAGCTCTCTCAGCTCGGACAGCAGCCTCTCGACGGGCATGCAGGTGCTGCCGCTGCGCTCGGCCTCGGCGAGCAGGTGCAGGATCCCGGCCCGCGCCCGCTCGGGGTCGTCCGGCGAGCTGCCGAGCCCGCGCGCGATCCGGTCGGCCGTCAGGAAGCCGACGCCGAACAGGCTGGTCAGCTCGTAGGGGCGTTCGCTGACGGCGCGGTGGGCGGAGTCGCCGTAGGACTCGTGGATCCGCGCGACCAGGTAGGCGAGCCCGTGCGGAGCGAGCAGCAGATGCAGCCGCCGCGTGACCCGCAGCCGCTCCCACGACTCGATCGCCTCCTCGATCGCGTGCCCGCGTAGCCCCGCGACGCCGAAAGCGGCGCGCGGATCCGCGTCGACCGCATCGAGCGTGCCGGCCGCGCCGTAGCGATCGAGTAGCCGCGCGGCGCGCTTGACGCCGACGTGCTTGACGCGCTTCAGGTAGAGGACCACCGACTCGGCGTCGGCCGGCGCGAGCGGCGTCGCCTGCGACACCTTCACCTGCGGCCCGTAACGGCTGTCCTCGACCCAGGTCCCGACCACGTGTGCACGGTCGCGCTGCTCGAGGTGGCTGAGCGGTCCGACGAGCACGATCTCGTCGCCATCGTCCGCCTGCGCCTCGACCACGGCCCAGCCGGTGTCGTCGCTGACGTAGCGGATCCGCCCGACCCTTACCTCCCCGTCGAACGCGCCCAACGTCGTTTCGGTCGCCGCCATCGCGCTGAGCACATTAGTGCCGCGGTAGGTCCTGACTTTCAAACAGCTCGAACGTGGCCGATACTAAATGGGCTATGGGTACGGTCACGTCCGCGGCCCCGGCGGTGCCGGCGCCGGCGAGCGAGGGTTCGCTGCTGCTGAGGCGGCTCAGCGACGAGCTCCTCGCTCGGCAGGCCTCGCGCGGTTCGGAGCGCGCGTTCACGGTGCTGTACGAGCGTTACCACCAGCCGATCTACCGCTACTGCCGCTCGATCGTGCGCCACGACGACGACGCACAGGACGTTCTCCAGTCGACCTTCACGGCGGCGCTGTCGGCCCTCCGGCGCGAGCAGCGCAACGCACCGCTGCGGCCATGGCTCTACCGGATCGCGCACAACGAGGCGATCACGCTCCTGCGCCGGCGCAGCCGCGACAGCGCGCGGGAACTCTCGGACTTGGGCCCCCAAGCTGTCGCCTCCGCCGAGGACCAAGCGGCCGATCGGGCGCGCTGGGCGACGCTTTTCGCCGATCTGGCGGGGCTCCCCGACCGTCAGCGCAGCGCGCTCGTGATGCGCGAGCTGAGTGGCCTCTCGCACGAGGAGATCGGGATCGTGCTCGGCACCGGCGTCGGCGGCGCCAAGCAGGCGATCTTCGAGGCGCGCCAAGCGCTTGCCCAGTTGGCGGAGGGACGCGCGATGAGTTGTGACGAGGTACGCGAGCGGCTGTCCGCGGGCGATCGCCGAGTGCTCCGCGGCCGCCGGGTGCGCGCCCACCTGCGCAACTGCCACGGGTGCACGGCGTTCGCGGCCGCGATTCCCGAGCGCCGAGCCGAGCTCCGCGCGCTGACGCCGGTGCTGCCCGTCTCGGCCGCAGCGCTGGTGCTCTCACGCTCGCTGCACGCCGCCTCCGCGCACGGAGGCTCAGGAGCCGCGCTGGGATCGGGAGCCGCGGCGGCGGGGACGGCGGGCGCCGTCACCAAGGCCGCCGGCACAGCGGTGATCTGGAAGGCCGCGACGGGCGTCGCCGTGCTCGCCACGGCCGCCGCCGGCGTGACCGGGCTCGACCGCGTGCTCGGCCACGGCCACGTGGCGAGCCCGCGCGTGAGCCGGACCGCCGGCCGGCACGGCGCCTCGACCGGCGCGAACCACGCGCTCCGCTCGGGCTCGACGCTCACTCCGGGCGTGATCACGGCCGGGTCCGCCCGTGCCGGGACAGCGGGCGGCCACAGCCGCGCGGCGCACTCATCGTCCAACTCGTCGCCTGGCGCAGCGGTGTTACCCGCCGCGAGCACCTTGACCACCGCACGGCACGGCAAATCGGCCGCCTCGCATGGTTCTTCGGGCGGCGCGGTCGTCCGGCAGGGTGGCTCGGAAGGTCGCTCGGCAGCGCACTCGCGCTCGTCGCCGCACGCCCACGCGCCCGCCGCACATCGCCTGGCGGCCGGGCAAGGTCATCCGAAGTCCGGCAGCAACGGTGGCGGCACGCACACGGGCACGAACGCCCACACCAAGACCCAACCTGCGCAGACCGGCTCCGCTACGCAGAGCAATTCCGCTACGCATGGCAACCCCGGGATTCCTGTGACGATCACCACTCCCGGCAAGGCTCAGACGCCGCACACCCCCTGAGCAGAAGCCGCCCGTTGCTGCGGGCGGAGACGGGCGTCCGAGCCTCGAGCAGGTGCCTGATGGCACCACAGGGAAGCGGCCGGGTAGGTTGACTTGAGGAGACACACTCGTGCACGGCCTCCCCGAACTCAACCGACGGCAGATCATCTTCGGATCGGTCCTGATCGTCGCCTCGGTCGTGGGCCTCTACTTCCTGATCCCGAGACTCGCCGGTCTCAACCAGACATGGGGTCAGCTCAAGCACGGCGACCCGATCCTGCTCGTCGTCGGAGGGGTGCTCGAGATGATCTCGGTGGCGGGCTACGCGGTCATGTTCAAGAGCGTGGTCGGCCGCGGAGTGGCACGGCTCGACTGGCGCGCCAGCGTCGAGATTCCGCTCGCCGGGATCGCGGCGATCCGGCTCTTCTCGGCGGCCGGCGCCGGAGGCGTTGCGGTGACGGTATGGGCGTTACGCCGCGCCGGGATGAGCGCGAGCCTGATCGCGTGCCGGCTGGTCGCAAGCTACGTGATCCAGTATTCGATCTATCTCGGCGCGCTGATCGTCTGCGGTCTGGGCCTGTGGTTTGGGGTCTTCTCGGGTGGCGGGTCGTTCGGCATCACGGTGATACCGGCGGTCCTCAGTGCGGCCGGCGTGGCGCTCGTGCTGAGCATGGCTCTCGTGCCGGCGGACTTCGAGCGTCGGCTCACGCGGATGGCCAAGCGCTCGGGTCGAATCGGCCGCCTGGCGGCTCGCCTGGCGACGGCGCCGGCAACTCTCGGCTCCGGCGTCCGCACAGCCATCTCGGTCGTTCGCAGCCGGCGCTACGGGCCGGGCGCGGCACTCGGTGCGCTGGCGTACTGGGGGTTCGACATCGCGGTGTTGGGGCTCTCGTTCAAGGCTTTCGGCCAGGACCTCAGCGTGGCGGTGCTGGTCATGGGCTACTTCCTCGGCACCCTTGGAAGCCTGCTGCCGCTGCCCGGTGGGATCGGCGGAGTCGAAGGCGGGATGATCGGCGCGTTTGCGGCCTTCGGCGTCCCGGGAGGACGCGCCGTGATCGGAGTGCTCGCCTACCGGGCGATCTCCTTCTGGATCCCGACGCTGCCGGGGATCTTCGGCTACATCAAGTTGCGATCCACGGTGCGTGGTTGGCGGCTCGAGGACGGGGACCACGCCGAGGGCGATGGCCTGGACGCGGAACGTGAGGAGGACAGGCCGTCCGAGCGCACGCGCGCTGGGAGTGAGCACGCGGAGCGGGCGCCACAGTGAACGAGCGCCACGGATTCCTTTGGCACATCGGCCAGGCGCTATTGGCATTGATGCGCTCGATCGGGCGGCTCGTCCGCGGCCAGGTTGTCAAGCACACTGGCGGCCCCGCGCGGGCGCGGGTGATCGTCCTGTTCGCATTCGTACTGGCTTTGAACGGCGCGGACACAGCGACGGTCGGCGCGATCGCGCCGCAGCTCGAGTCGGCGCTCCACATCAACAACACCGACATCGGCCTGCTGAGCTCGGTGTCGCTGCTCGTGGGCGCGGTGTTCACGATCCCGGTCGGGCTGCTGGTCGA
>DATKFF010000378.1:0-3331 GCA_035511595.1 Solirubrobacteraceae bacterium
GACGCCGTGGTCGACACGAACGACATGGAGGTCGCGGTTCGCAGGGAGTGGCAGGACGGGGTCGACGCGTGTCTCGACACTGTCGGGCTTGGGTCTGACGCCTTGGTTTGCGTCCGTGACGGAGGAGCGTTCGTCACGTCGATTCCCTCAGCGGTTCCCGATGCCGCCCGGGGAATCTCTCCCGCGACCATTCAGGCGCAGCCCGATGCCGACGCCACAGCCGAACTGGCGGCTGGTGCAGCCGCTGGAGAGCTGACCGTTCGCGTGGCCAAAACCCTGCCACTCGAACGATTCCGCGATGCGTACACGCGGTTGGAGCGCGGCGGGCTGCCGGGAAAAATCGTGCTAGTGCCTTAGATGTCTGCGCGCCGGGCCGGGGAAGGCGCTCGTCGATCCACCGCCGTGGCGCCGACGTGACTGCTTAGGGCATATCGCCGGGCTGGCCGTCGCATGGCCCGTGGTTCCCGGGAGCGGTCGCGCTCCGACGGCCACCGCTGATTGTCGGGCTGCTCCTTACGTGGGGATGCGCTCGCGTCGGTCATCCAGGTCCCGCGACTGCAGTCGCCCGAGCCGCCGGCGCAGGGGCGGGTGTGGTCCTAGGCGTGCTCGTTCGCCGCGCGGCGCAGGACAGTAGTGAGAACGCGGGCCGTGACGGCGAGGTCACCGCCCGGGAGATCGCCCCATAGGCGCGCGGCGACCGCGTCGGTCTCTGCCACCAGGCGGTCGTGGAGCTCACGCCCCGCAGGAGTTAGTTCGACCGGCGCGGCTTGGTCTGGGTTGATCATCCCGGCGTTGCCTAGACGCTCAACCAGCTCCGCAGCGTGGTCTTCGCCTTGGCGAAAGGCCGCTGCGAGCTGCGCTGTGAGGTCGGCTCGCTGCTCCCCCTCACGGTCCGAGCAGACGCGCAGGGTCACGTACTCCGGCTCGCTCAGGCCGCTGCCGACAAGGACGCGCTTCAGTAAGGCGTCAAGAGACTTCTCGGTCCGACCAATCAACTGCGCGCCGAATGGAAGGTCAGGCGTTGTGGTGCTCATGTTCGCTCCTGTGGTAAAACTCGTTGGGCGGTCCAACGATATCCCGGATCGTTGGTGTTGTCAACGGTTCTTGGTAGAGTCGTGGTTGTGGAGAGCGCGGGAGAGGCTGATTACGCTCCGCCCGCCGCGGTGCGAACACTGCCCAGCTGGCTGCTGGGCCAGGCAGCCCGCCGCGCACATGACCTCGTCGCAGACGCGTTTGCTCACGAGGGGATCGGGCGCCAGCACTACGCCGTGCTCGCCTCACTGGCCGAGTCCGGTCCAGCAAGTCAGGCCGACCTAGGCCGGCGACTATGGCTTGATCGCAGCGACGCTCACGCGTTCGTGTCCGCCCTCGAACAATCCGGCCTGATCCAACGCACCGCCGATCCCGACGATCAGAGGCGCAAGGTCGTGACGATCACGGTTGACGGCACGCGCACCCTGAAGCGCCTCCGACGAAAGATCCAATACGCCCAGGATCAGATCCTCGCGCCGCTCGACACACGTGAGCGCGAGCAGCTGATCGCACTGCTTGCACGGATCGGACGCAACTGAGCAGCCAAGACCATCCACACGAATCTCGCGCAATCCAGGACGGTCGCAGACGCACTCAGATCTTTGTTCTGTTCGACGAAGCGGGAGCGATGCTCGCCGGGCTCAGCCTCGCTGACACCGGTTCGTGGTTAGCCTGCATCGATGCCATTGACCGCACTGACGTCCGCGGAAATTTCGCTTCCCGGCACCCCGGACGCGCTACGAGTCCGTGAGAGGATCGCGGCGCTCGCCGACACCGTCGATGTCGTCGGGCTGACGGACAACCATGCGGGGCAGCCCCGGATGTCGCCCCTGGCGGCAGTTGCCCTGGCGCGCGAACAGGGCGTCGAGACGATCGTTCACGTCTCATGTCGCGACCGCAACCGACTAGCGCTGCAATCACAGGTCGTCGGCGCGGCAGCACTCGGCTCGGAAGGGGTCCTCTGCCTCTACGGTGACCCAGTCGAGGGCGTCCCGCATGTGCAGGATCTCACGACAACGTCGCTCATAGCCGAGGTCAAGCGGTGGGCAGCCCCACACGAACTGGCCATCGGCGCTGTGGTCAACCCGTTTGCGGAGGATCTCAACCGGGAGATCCGACTGCTCGAACGCAAGTGCGCTGCAGGAGCCGAATTCGTTCAGTCGCAGATGATCTTCGACCTCGAGAGGTTCCGCGAATTCCTCGAGCGAACCGAGGATCTCCTGGCCGATATCCGCTTCTATGCGAGCGTCGCGCTGCTCCGAAACCAGCGCATGGCCGACCGCGCGCGGCGCTTGCCAGGGTGTCTGCTCCCAGAGGCGATGTACCGGCAAATCAGCACGGGCGGCGGGCTCGAGCTCGCCACAGAACTCGCGATGAAACTCGCCACGATCTCGGGAGTCGACGCCCTCCACATCTATCCGCTAGGCGCGGAGGCCGCCACACGAGAAGTGGCTGCCACCTTCCGCCGCGCGCGTGGAATCGCAGCCCATCGGCGCTGACGCACGCGCCTCGCGTCGGCGTCGGGCTGAGTAGCGGCGTTCCTTAACGGCACCCCTCGATGGGTGACGTCCGCGGCGTCATGCGGGCCTCTTCGGCAAATACGATCCAATGTTCTGATGCTCGGCCTAGCCGCCAGTTTCTCCGACTCGATCCTCGCGATTCACATCCTCGCCGCTGTGATCGGCTTCGGGGTGCTTTTCGCGTACCCCATCGTCTCCTTGGTCGCGGCCAAGACGGACCGCCGCGCGATGCCCTGGTATCACCGTATGCAGGAGCTGTTTGGCCGCTACCTGGTCGCCCCCGGGCTGGTGGTGATTCTGATCGCCGGAATCTATCTGGCCTCCCACGAGCATCAGTGGAGCAAGTTCTACGTGCAGTGGGGGTTGGGCGCGGTCGTCGTCATCGGCGGGATTGGTGGTGGCTTCCTCGGCCCGCGGGAGCGCAAGCTGGCTCAGCTCGCCGCACGTGACGTCGCCAACACCGCGCCAGAGGCCGAGGTCACATGGAGTGCCGAATACGAGGCACTGAACACGCAGCTACTGATCGTCGGATCGATCTTGCTGCTGATCATCGTGTTGACGGTCTTCTTTATGGCGCTTCACCTCGGCGCCTGAGGGCAGGGCTTCCCTGCCAAGCCCCGAAAACGCGCCTCACACGGACGATCGCTTTCCCGTCTCACGGGTCCGACCGCTCACGATCAAGTTTGCGACAGAGCGGCGCCTGGGTCGGGGAGGCTCGGGCGAGGTGCTGGGGTCATCTCCGTCGACCAGACGGTGCTCTGGCGGCGCCTGGGCCCGCA
>DATKFF010000379.1:0-18743 GCA_035511595.1 Solirubrobacteraceae bacterium
GGGAGGTCGAGCTCGAGCGTCTCGACCGTGAACGCGCTCGGCTCAGTCCCGGCCGGCAACGAGCTGCTCCAGGCCCTGGGCGCGGACCACGTCCTGATCCTCGCGGTACTTGAGCACGGTCCCGAGCGTCCGCTCGATCGCCGCGACGTCGAGCTTCTGCACCCCTAGCTCGCTCAGCGCGGCGAGCCAGTCGATCGCCTCCGCGATCCCCGGCGGCTTCTGGACGTCTGAGTCACGCATCCGCGCGACCGCGCTCGCGACCTGGACCGCGAGCGTCTCGGACGCCCCACGTACGCGCCGCCGCACGATCTCGACCTCACGCGCGGCGCTCGGGTAGTCGATCCACTGGTACAGGCAGCGCCGCTTGACCGCGTCGTGCAGGTCCCGCGTCCGGTTCGAGGTCAGCACGATGATCGGCGGGTGCGTCGCACGGATGGTTCCGAGCTCTGGGATCGTGACCGCCGCCTCGCCGAGCAGCTCGAGCAGAAACGCCTCGAAGTCGTCGTCGGCGCGGTCGATCTCGTCGATCAGCAGCACCGCCGGCCGCGGCCCCGGGTGCTCGAGCGCACGCAGCAGCGGGCGCCTGATCAGGTAGTCGGGGCCGAACAGGTCCTCCTCACGGAGCTTGTCGCCGCTCGCTTCGGCGAGCCGGATCGAGAGCAGCTGGCGCGGGTAGTTCCACTCGTACAGCGCCTCGGCCGCGTCGATTCCCTCGTAGCACTGGAGGCGGACCAGCGGCGTGTCGAGCGCTAGTGCGAGCGCCTTGGCCGCCTCGGTCTTGCCGACGCCGGCTTCGCCCTCTAGCAGCAGCGGCTGGGGGAGGCGCAGCGATAGGAAGATCGACGTCGCGAGCCCCTCGTCGACAAGGTAGTCGACGCTTCCGAGCCGCTGGGCGAGCGTCTCGACATCGGGGACGAGATGGCGGACCTCGTCCTCAGCCGCGCCCGTGACGAACGTCATTGCGGTGGCTCTGGCCGTCCCTGCATCGCCGCCCACACGCGCGCGGGCGTGCACGGCATGTCGAGATGGTTGACGCCGTGGGACTCGTGGAGCGCATCGATCACCGCGTTTACGATCGCCGGCGGCGAGCCGACGTTCGGCGACTCGCCGACGCCCTTGGCGCCAAGCGGGTGGTGCGGGCACGGGGTGACCGTCTCGCCGAGCTCGAAGTCGGGGCACTCGAGCGCCGTCGGAATCAGATAGTCCATGAACGACGAGTTCAAGCAGTTGCCCTCCTGGTCGAAGCTGATCACCTCCATCAGCGCGATCCCGATCCCTTCCGCGAGTCCGCCGTGGATCTGGCCGTCGACGATCATCGGGTTGATCCGCACCCCGCAGTCGTCCACGGCGATGAACCGTCTGACCTTGACCGCCGCCGTCTCGGGGTCCACGTCGACGACGGCGATATACGCGCCGTAGGGGTACGTCAGATTCGGCGGGTCGTAGATCACCTGCCCGTCGAGGCCACCCTCCATCCCGTCTGGCATCGGCGCGCCGCTGTAGGCGTAGGCGGCGATCTGCCCGATCCGGGCCTCCTTGGATGGATCGCCCTTGACGTACCAGCGGCCCTTCTCCCACGCGAGGTCCTCGGGCCTCGTCTCGAGCATCGTCGAGGCGATCAGCCGCGCGCGGTCACGCACCTTGCGTGAGACGACCGACACGGCCGCGCCCGACACCGGCGTCGAGCGGCTCCCGTAGGTGCCCAGGCCGAACGGGGTGCGGTCGGTGTCGCCGTGGCGGACCTGGACGTCTTCCGGCGGGATTCCCAGCTCCTCGGAGACGATCTGGGCGAACGTCGTCTCGTGGCCCTGGCCCTGGGTCTGGGCGCTGATCGAGACCACCGCCTTGCCCGACGGGTGCACGCGCAGGTCGGCGCCGTCGTTCATCGCCAGCCCAAGGATGTCCATGTGCTTGCGCGGGCCGGCGCCGACGCCCTCGGTGAAGAACGAGATCCCGATCCCCATCAGCTCGCCGCGGGCGCGCTTCTCGGCCTGCTCGCGGCGCAGCCCCTCGTAGTCGGCGATGTCCATCGCGACCCGCATCGTCTTTTCGTACTCGCCCGAGTCATACGTCCAGCCGGTCGTCGTCTCGTACGGGAACTGCTCTGGCTTGATGAAGCTCTGCATCCGCAGCTCGATCGGGTCGACGCCCATCTCGAGCGCGAGCGCGCCGACCATTCGCTCCATCAGGTAAACGGCCTCGGTCACCCTGAACGAGCACCGGTAGGCGACGCCGCCGGGCGCCTTGTTGGTGTAGACGGCCTTGACCTGCACGTGCGAGGCCTCGAGGTCGTAGGAGCCGCAGCAGATGTGGAAGAACCCGGCCGGGAACTTGGTCGGCTGGGCAGTCGAGTCAAACGCACCGTGGTCGGCGATCACGTCGGCGCGCAGGCCGGTGATCTTCCCGTCCTTGGCGCACAGCTCGGCGTGCATGATGTAGTCGCGCGCGAAGCCGGTCGACATCAGGTTCTCGGAGCGGTCCTCGATCCACTTGACTGGGACGCCGGCGACGATCGAGCCGGCGATCGCGCACACGTAGCCGGGGTAGATCGGGACCTTGTTGCCGAACCCGCCGCCGATGTCGTTGCACTTGATCCGGATCATGTGCTCGGCCAGGCCGGCGACGTGGGCGTACACGGTGCGGTGCGCGTTCGGCGCCTGGTTGCCGTTGTAGATGTCGAGCTGCCCGGTGACCGGGTTGAAGTCGGCAATCATCCCGCACGTCTCGAGCGGCGCCGGGTGGCAGCGCGGGTAGATGATGTCGCGCGTCACGACCGTGTCGGCCTCGGCGAACGCGCGGTCGGTCGCGTCTGCGTCGCCGGCCTCCCACAGCGGGCTCGCGAGGTTGTCCTGCTGCCCCTCCTTGTCGTCGCGGATCAGCGGCGCGTCGGGATCGAGTGCCTTGCGGGCGTTGACGATCGCCGGCAGCGGGTCGTACTCGACGTCGATCAGCTGCAGCGCATCGCGCGCCGAGTACTCGTCGGTCGCGATCACGAACGCGACCTCCTGACCCTGGAAGCGGACCTTGTCGCCGGCCAGCACCGCCTGCGTGTCGTAGGAGATCGTCGGCATCCAGGCGAGCCCCAGCGTCTCCAGGTCCTTGGCCGTGACGACGGCCGCGACGTTCGGGTGGGCGAGCGCCCTCGAGGTGTCGATCGAGACGATCCGGGCGTGCGCGAACGGGCTCCGCAGGATCGCGCCGTGCACCATCCCGGGCAGCCGGATGTCGTCGAGGTAGGTGCCCTTGCCGCGGATGAAGCGCGCGTCCTCCTTGCGCTTCAGCCGGCCGAATCCGATCGGGCGCTCCGAGCTCGAGCTGGGGAGGTTCTCTGCGATCGCCATGCTCAGACCTCCTGTCGCGTCGCCGCTTCGCGCTCGGCGGCCCAGCGGACCGCGGCGACGATGTTCTTGTAGCCCGTGCACCGGCAGATGCCGCCGGAGATCGCCACGCGGATCTCCTGCTCGCTCGGGTCGGGATTCTCATCGAGCAGCGCCCGGGCGGTCATCATCATCCCCGGGGTGCAGAAACCGCAGTGGAGCGCGTGCAGCTCGTGGAAGCCCGCCTGCACCGGGTCGAGCCGGCCGTCACGCTCGAGCGACTCGACGGTTCGGATCTCGTGGCCCTCGGCCATCGCCGCGAGGATCGTGCACGACTTGACGGGCTTGCCGTCCATCAGCACGACGCAGGCGCCGCAGTTGGACGTGTCACAACCCCAGTGCGTGCCAGTCAGGCCGGGCGTGTCACGGATGTAGTGGACCAGTAACTGGCGCGGCTCGACCTCACGCTCCACCTGCTCGCCGTTGATCGAGATGTTCAGTTGCATGATCGGGATCAGGCCTCCTGGTGCAGCGCGCGTTCGGTCGCCCGGCGCAGGGCGCGCTTTGTGAGTACGCCGGCGAGGTGGCGCTTGTAGTCGACCGGTCCCCGCCCATCGGGCACGGGAGAGCAGTCCTCCGAGGCGATCGCGCCGGCCTGGGCGAACCACTCCTCCGAGGGTGAAGCGCCGCGCAGGAGGTCCTCGGCGCGAGTCACGTGAATCGTCGTCGGCCCGACGGCGCTGAGCGCGATCCCTACGTCGGCGATCTTGCCGCCGTCGATCCAGACGGCCGCCGACGCCGCCGCGATCGCCCAGTCGCCGGCGCGTCGCTCGACCTTCTCGTGCGCGCTGCCGGCGCCCACCCGCAGGGGGAGGCGGACCTCGGTCAAGAGCTCGCCGTCGCCGACGGCGGTCATGTAGGGGCCGACGTGGAACTCGTCCATTGCGACGATGCGCTCGCCGCCGGGACCGCGGATCACCGTTTTTGCCTTGAGCGCCGAGCACACGGCAGAGAGATCCTCGGCGGCGTCCGCCTGGCACAGCGACCCGCCGATCGTGCCCCGGTTACGCACGACGGGGTCGGCGATCACCCGTTCGGCGTCGCCGAACACCGGGTAGTGACGGGCGAGCAGCTCAGACTCGAGCAGCTCGACGTGGCGCGTCAGCGCCCCGATCCGGATCTCGTCGCCCTGCTCACGGATATAGGAGAGCTCGTCGAGGTCGTTGATGTCGATCAGGTGCTCGGGGTTGGCCAGCCGCAGCTTCATCATCGGCAGCAGGCTGTGCCCGCCGGCGATGATTCGCGCGTCCGAGCCGAGGCGCTGAAGCGACGCGATCGCGCCGTCGACGCTCGTCGCCCGCTCGTACTCAAACGGCGCCGGAGTCTGCACCGTTGCTCCCTTCGGGATACTGCACCGGCGAGCCGGTGCCGATGATCGGCGAGCGGGGGAGTGGCTCGGGCACCGTCGGGCGGCCGCCCGGATAGAGGGCGCGCGCCGCGGCGCTGCCGTACGTCGGATTGCGAAGCGCCGGCCCTTCGGGACTGGCGGTCGCGACCGGGGCCTCGCGCCCCAGCCGCGCGAGCGTCAGCGTGCCGCGCGTGTAGACCTCGCCGATCCGCGGCGCCTTGGTCGTGGCGCTGCCGGGGAAGTTGCGAAATCCCTGCGCGGCGGCGCCCGGATACAGCCCCTCGACGAGACCGACCGCGTCCGGCATCCCCGCCTTCTTGACGAGCAGCCCCTCGAGCAGGTCGACGCCGGCGTCGAGGTTCTGGTTGATCGTCGTGACGACATCGTTGACCGGCGCGCTCTTCTCGATGATTCCGACGACGCCCGAGATCGCCTCATCCAGACCAGTGGTGATCTTCTGGAGCGCGAATATCGTCGCGACGAGGTAGTAGACGACCGCCGCGATGATCAGCACCACCGCGACGATCAGCACGACACCGGCAGCAGGCATCGTTCCTCCTATGGAGCGTCGTCGAGGATCACGTCGAGCGAGCCGCCGTAGGCGGCGGCGGCCTCGATCGTCTTGATTACCTGCCCCTGGGTGGTGGCCAGGAGCGCGGCCGAGTCGAGGTCCGCAGACCCAGCCTGGGCGGTCGCCGCGATCTGCTCGACGCTCGGGACGATGCTCCGGGCGGCGTTCAGGACGCCGCGAAGCAGGTACACGACGACGGGTAGCAGCACGAGCAGCAGCACCGCGTCACCGATCCACTCAAGCGCCATCGGGTCTCCTCTCGGCGACGATCGCGGCCTTTGAAGCGATTCCGGGCAGCGCACCGACGATCACGTCGAACTGGGCGTTGATCGCCTTGACAGCGGGCTCTAGCGGGCGCAGATGCTCTGACTCTACGCCCGCGAGTGCTCCGGCCAGCGCCGCCAGCCCGGTCGAGGCCGACTCGAGGTCGCTCCGTACCTTGATCAGGGCCGCAGCGAGCACCACCACCACGACCACGGCGAGCACGACGCTGAGGATGATGAGGGTCGTCTCGCTCATGCGCCACCGAATCCGTCGGTCAGTGCGTTCATGTACCCGTCCTGGACGACGGCCTCCTCCACGATCTGTCCCAGCACAGGGGCGGTCGCCTCGAGCTGCGGGATGTTGGCGGTGTTCCCCGCGACCTTGCCCGCGACTTCGAGCAAGCGCCCAACGGACTTCTTGATGTCGTCCGTGGCCCTCACCAGGACGACGAGCAGAGCCGCGACGATCAGCGCCGCGACCACTCCGATGATCAGCGCGATCCCCCACGCGCCGTGGTTTGTGAGCGCGAACGCGATCATTTTCCGACCGCCACCTTTCGCAGCGCACGCGCCGAGTGGAGGATCCTGACTCCCGAATCGTTGATTCGTCCAACGCCGGTGAGCTCCGTCGTCTGCTCGCGGACCCGCTCGACTCCGTCCACGGCGGTCCGTGCCTGCTTGGCGATTCGCTGCGCCAGGACGACGATCGTGATCACGATCGCCGCGGCAACGAGGACGACGACGACCCCGAGCGCGAGGCCTATGTACCAGCCAGTAGATGCCCCGATCACAACGGGCAAGTCACACCCTCCTCAGTCGGTTTGCCGCGCCAGCCTCGCGAAGTAGGCTTGCGCACTCCCTCATGCCGACATTCTTTCGCCCGCGCCGCCCCGTGGCAACCGAACTTTTGGGGTAAGTAATTGCAACGACACGCCGACTCAGGAGGTCACCAATGATCGTGATGTTCACCGCCCGTCGCCTGAAGCCGGGCGCCTGGGAGCAGTTTCGAGAGGCGTGGGATCCGGGGGGCGATCCTCCCCCCGGTTTCCAGCGCGCCTACCACGCCCGCAATATCCGTGACGAGGACGAGATCATCTCGTTCGGGCTGTTCGACATGTCGATCGAGGACTACCGCCGCTGGCGTGAGGAGGCCGACGCCGAGGAGAATCAGCGCGTCGACCGGATCTCGGCGTTCGTTCAGAACGAATACGTGTCCGGGGTCTACGAGGTGATCGACGAGTACGCGCCGTGATCTGCGGCCGCTAGGCGTAACTGAGAGCCGGCCGCGGGACGGGGTCCGCTTCCCGGACCCCGTCCGCGTGCACGATCAGCACCGGCGCGGGGCTGTGGTGCAGCACGTAGTGACTCACGCTCCCGAGCAGCGCCGAGCGGACCGCTCCGCGGCCGCGCGAGCCCAACACGACGAGGTCGTGACGTCCGGCCTTGACCTGCTCGACCAGAGCGCAGCGGATCGGCTCCTCGGTCACGATCGTCGTCACGGGGATGTCGTCGGGTACGCGGTCACGCGCTTGGCGGATGACGGCTTGCGCCTCCGCGTGCGCGCCGTAGATCGCCTCGGGCAGCGCGACCGTCGATGCCGCGAACGCGGCGACGGGCACGGGGACGATGCCGGTCATCACGGTGAGCCGGCTGCGCTCGCATTCGGCGAGATCGATCGCCTGCGCCAGCGCCAAATCTGAATGGGTCGAGCCATCGACCGCAACGAGGATGTTGTGGAACATCGCGCTCCTCCAGTTGCATCGGGAAGGACTGGGACTCGACGGGAGTCTTTGGGGGCAGCCTTCCTTTCTATCCGAAATTGTATCGTCAAACAATATAGTCTGTCAATACGATGTCGACTGACTCGATGACCCGCGAAGAGCAGGCGATGCACGTGGCCAGCCAGCTCGTGCCGCGGGCGGCGCTGCTGACCCGACTGCTCGCCCGCCACCTGCGGGGCGCGCTGACGCGGCCGGAGATCAGCCTGCTGAACACGCTCCAGGGAGGGCCGCGGCGGATCACCGAGCTGGCCGACCTCGAAGGCGTCGCGCAGCCGACGATGACCCAGCTGGTGAAGCGCCTGGAGGCCCAGGGGCTCGTGGAGCGCGCCCGCCAGACGGACGATGGCCGGGTCGTCGTCGTCTCGCTGACCGAGGCGGGTGCCGTCGCGTTCGATGGCTACAGGACCCAGGCCGCGATCGCGCTCAGCCGCTACCTTGATCACATGTCCGACGAGGAGATCGAAGCGCTCGCCACGGCAACCGAAACCCTCGCGGAGCTGGCTCGCCTGCTGCAGCGCGGCGGCGCCGCTTGAGCACTGCTGCGCCCGGCTCGCCGCCGGGCGATCCGCGGATGCCGGGCGAGTGGGAGCCGCACGAGCTGACGATCATGGGCTGGCCGTGCCGGCACGAGCTGTGGGGGGAGACGATCGCCCGTGCGCGCGCCGACTACGCCGAGGTCGCGAACACGATCGCTGCGTTTGAGCCGGTGTTGATGATCGCAAACCCGGGCGCCGACGCGGCCGAGGCGCGGGCTGCCTGCGGGGCTGGAGTCGACGTCGTCGAGCTCGCGCTCGACGACTCGTGGCTGCGCGACTGCGGCCCGATCTACGTGCTCGACCGGGACGGCCGCGGTCACGCGATCCATTTCCGCTTCAACGCCTGGGGAGAGAAGTTCCACCCGTACGAGCACGACGCGCGGGTGGGCGCGCTCGTCGCGGAGCGGCTCGGCGACCCCGTCGTGGAAGCCCCGATCGTGCTCGAGGGCGGGTCGATCCTCAGTGACGGGGCCGGCGCGATTCTCACGACGGAGCAGTGCCTGCTGAACCCGAACCGCAACCCCGACCTGGACCGCGGCGAGATCGAGGTGGCGCTCGAGCGCTACCTCGGCGCCGCGCGCGTCGTGTGGCTCGGCGAGGGGCTCGTCGAGGACCGCGACACCGACGGACACGTCGACCTGATCGCGGCATTCATCGGTCCGGGCCGCGTCCTGCTGCAGACCGTCGAGCAGAGCAACCCAAACTACGACCGCTGCGCGGACAACCTGCGCCGGCTCGCAGCAGCGGGGATCGAGGTGGTCGAGCTCCCGTTCCTGCCTTACACGGAGGTCGCGGGCGAGCAGGTCGCCGCCGGTTACCTGAACCTGTACATCTGCAACGGCGCGGTGATCGTTCCGACGAGCGGCGCGGCCACCGACGAGCAGGCGCTCGCGATCATCGGCGGGGCATATCCAGGCCGCGAGCTTGTTGCGGTGCCGGGCGCGGTCCTCGCGTACGGGGGAGGCGGGCCCCACTGCATCACCCAGCAGGTGCCGGCTCGTCCGGGTGCGCCCGATGCCTGAGGCCCCGACGCTGCTGACCGCCTACCCGGCGCCGCCCTCGCCGGCACGGACCCGCCCGCCCTCGCGGGCGCCGCTGCGGGTGGGCGCGGTCCAGGAGCGCTGGCACGCCGACCCCGGTGAGCACCGCGCGGCGCTGGCCGCCGGGATCCGGATCGCGGCGGGGGAGGGGGCGCGGATCGTGTGCCTGCAGGAGCTGACGCTGTCGCCGTATTTCGCGATCACGCCCGACGGCCCGGCGGCCGCGGGGGTCGAGCCCGAGCGGCTCGAGTCCGGGCCGACCGCCGGCCTCGCGCGCGAGCTGGCGGGGGAGACGGGCGCCTACATTCACGCGTCGCTGTACGAGCGCGCCGACGGCGATGACGGTCTCGGCTACAACACCGCGATCCTCGTCGCCCCCGACGGCCGGCTCGTGTCCCGCACCCGCAAGCTCCACATCCCGGTCACGGCCGGGTACTACGAGGATCGGTATTTCCGCCCCGGCCCTGCCGACGGTGATCCGTTCCCGGTCGTGAGCCTGCCCAGCGAGGCGGGTGACGCGCGGCTGGGGCTGCCGACGTGCTGGGACCAGTGGTTCCCCGAGCTCGCAAGGGCCTACTCGCTGGCGGGGGCGGAGGTGCTGATCTACCCCACGGCGATCGGCTCTGAGCCCGACCATCCGGGCTTTGACACCGAGCCGCTGTGGCAGCAGGTGATCGTCGCCGAGGGGATCGCCAACGGCACCTTCATGGTCGCGGTCAACCGGATCGGCACCGAGGGCCCGATCACGTTCTACGGCTCGAGCTTCATCTCCGACCCCTACGGCCGGGTGCTCGTCCAGGCCCCCCGCGACGCGCCGGCGGTGCTGGTCGCCGATCTCGATCTCGACCAGCGCGAGGACTGGCTCGAGCTGTTCCCGCTGCTGCGGACGCGCCGCCCCGACGCCTACCGCAGCTTGACCGAGCCCGGCTAGTGCGCGTGTGCGCGCGCTTGGCCGTGCTCGGCCATGGGCGCGTCCATCATCCGCAGCATCGCCAGGCCGCCGCCCCGCCGGAAGTAGCGCGTCAGGAGCACGGCGGCGAGTGCCAGAAAGACGATGTTCAGGATCGTCGTGTAGTCCCAGCTCACGGCTGCCTGGATCACCTTCGCGTGGCGCGCGCCGGTCGGCTCCAGGCCGACGGCCTTGAACAGCAGGTCGACGATCAGGCCGGTCGCGGCCATCGTGGCGTAGAAGCTGACCAGCAGGAACGCCGCCATGCGACGGCCGTAGTACTTCCGGTAGATGTTGAGGATCGGCAGGATGATCAGGTCCGCGAAGATGAACGCCAGCACGCCGCCGAAGCTGATCCCGCCGTTCCACAGCACCGCCGCCAGCGGGACGTTCCCGATCGAGCAGACGAACGACAGCATCGCCACCAGGGGACCGATCAGCGGTCCCCAGATTGTCGACAGCACGCCGTGGTGCTGGAGGAACAGGCCTTGCCAGAACGAGTTCGGCACCCAGGCCGCGAGCGCTCCGGCGATCAGCAGGCCGCCGAACACGTCGAGCCAGACCGACGCCCAGTCCATCACGAAGAAGTTGCTGATCGCGGTGAACCCCTGCGGCGAGCGCAGCCGCTGCCAGAGCGAGCCTTCGCCGGCGACGCTCATGTCCATCTCGGCGTGCCCCTCCATCCGGCCGAGCACGCCCCGGTCGGCGTGGTCGCGAGCCTCCTTGAGCAACCCCGGCGAGAGGAAGCGGCGGAACAGCAGCGCCATCAGGACGATCATTATCGGGCCGCCGACATATTCTCCGACGGTGAACTGCCAGCCGATCAGCACGGCCAGGATGATCCCCAGCTCCAGGACCAGGTTGGTCGAGGCGAACTGGAAGGTCATCGACGCGGTGAAGTTGGCGCCCTTGCGGAACAGGGAGCGAGCAAGCGCGACGGCGGCGTAGGAGCACGACGAGGAAGCGGCGCCGAGGCCGGTGGCGACGGCGAGCGTCCGCGGCGAGGCGTCGGGGAGCACTCGGCGCAGCTGCCGCTTACTGACGACCGCCTGCACCGTTCCCGACAGCGCGAAACCGAGGATCAGCGCCCACAGGACCTCCCACGTCATCCCGAAGGCGAAGCTGAGTGCGTCCGTGATCGCGTCCATCGCGGGCTACCCGCGGCGCAGCAGCCGGCCGACGGCGCCCATCATCTCGCTGGTTCGTTCCTCGGGCGTGCCTCCGGCGGCGCCCCCGACGACGCAGTGCCGGGCGTGGTCGTCCAGCAGCCCGAGCGCGACCTTGTCGAGCGCCGCCTGGATCGCGCTGATCTGGGTCAGCACGTCGATGCAGTAGCGGTCCTCATCGACCATCCCCTGGACGCCGCGGACCTGGCCCTCGATCCGCTTCAGGCGGGTCTGGAGCTGGTCCTTGGTGGCGGTGTAGCCGCGGGTGGGTGCGTCTGGCATACCTCCATAGTATACCCCCCGGGGGTATCGTCCAGGAGGGGTGCTGGGCGATTCCTGTCGCCAGGCGATAGTTATCTCCCAGAATGGCCCGGCAGGCCACGCCGGGCCCGGTCTAGCTCGCCGGCTTCTCCGCGTGGCCCCCGAACTCCTTGCGCTGCGCGGACAGGATTCGGTTGGCGAAGTCGTCGAGCCCGCGCGAGCTGAAGCGGGAGTACAGCGCCTCGGTGAGGACCGGCGCCGGCACCCCCTCCTCGATCGCGGCGATCGATGTCCAGCGCCCCTCGCCGGAGTCGGACACGCGGCCGGAGAACTCCTCGAGGTTCGGCGAGCGCAGCAGCGCGATAGCCGTGAGATCGAGCAGCCACGAGCCGATCACCGAACCTCGCCGCCAGACCTCGGCGATGTCGGTGGTGTCCATGTCGTACTGGTAGTACTCCGGTTGCTCGAGCGGGGCGGTCTCGGCGTCGGACTCCTGCTGGCGCTTGCCGGCGTCGGCGCCCCGGAGGATGTTGAGGCCCTCGGCGTAGGCGGCCATGATCCCGTACTCGATCCCGTTGTGGACCATCTTCACGAAGTGCCCGGCGCCGTTGGCGCCGCAGTGCAGGAATCCCTGTTCGGCGGGGCTCGGGTCGCCCTCGCGCCCTGGGGTCCGCGGGGCGCTCCCGACGCCGGGCGCCAGCGACGTGAACAGCGGGTAGAGCCGCTCGACGACGTCCTGCTCGCCGCCGATCATCAGGCAGAAGCCGCGGTCGATGCCCCACACGCCGCCGCTCACCCCGCAGTCGACGTGGTGGATGCCCTTCTCGCGAAGTGCGGCGGCGTGGCGGATGTCGTCGTGGTAGTGGGTGTTGCCGCCGTCGACGATCACGTCGCCCGGCTCGAGCACCTCCGCGAGCCCGTTGATCGTGCTGTCGGTGATCTTGCCGGCCGGGACCATCACCCACGCGGTCCGCGGCTTCTCGAGCTTCGACGCGAACTCCTCCAGCGACATCGACCCGAGCGCGCCGTCGGTCTCGACCGCCTTGACGGCGTCGGGGCTGACGTCGAAGCCGACGCAGCGGTGGCCGTCGGCGATCAGCCGCCGCACCATGCCTGCTCCCATTCGCCCCAATCCGACCATGCCCAGCTGCATTGGTTTGTCAGTCGCCATGTGCTCGCTCCTGAAGCTCTCGAAAAGGCCGGTACCGCACGCACCGTATCCTGTGCGCGAATGCTGGGGCTACCAGAGGGAATCAAGGCCTGCCTGTTCGATCTCGACGGCGTGCTGACGCAGACCGCCAAGGTCCACGCGGAGGCGTGGAAGACGATGTTCGACGAGTTCCTGCGCGGCTGGGCACAGAGCCACGGGCAGGAGTTCGTTCCGTTCGACCAGGCGTCCGACTACGACCGCTACGTCGACGGCAAGCCCCGCTACGACGGCGTGAAGTCGTTTCTCGCCTCCCGTGGGATCGAACTCCCGCAGGGGACCCCGGACGACCCGCCGTCCGCCGCGACGATCGACGGCGTCGGCAACCGCAAGAACGAGATCGTGCTGAAGCTGATCCACGAGCAAGGCGTCCAGCCTTACGAGGGGTCGGTTCGTTACGTGCACGCGGCGATCGACGCGGGGTTGCGCCGGGCGGTTGTCTCCTCCAGCACCAATACACGTGACGTCCTGAAGGCGGCCGGGATCGACGAGAACCTGTTCGACGCAATCGTCGACGGCGTGGTCGCCGAGCGTGAGCACCTCAACGGCAAGCCGGCCCCTGACACGTACCTGGCCGGCGCGCGTGCGGTCAACGTCGAGCCGCGCGGTGCGGCAGTGTTCGAGGACGCGCTGGCGGGGGTCGAGGCGGGCCGGGCGGGGAACTTCGGCTTTGTCGTCGGCGTCGACCGGGTGGGGCAGGCTGAGGCCCTCAAGGACGACGGAGCCGACATCGTCGTCCGAGACCTGGCTGAGCTGCTGGACGCCCGGTGATCCAGCACCCGGCCTTTGCGGTCGAGCCGTGGGCGGTCCGTGAGACCGCGCTCGACCTCGACCGGCTCGCGCAGACCGAGTCGGTGTTCGCGCTCGCCAATGGCCACCTCGGGCTGCGCGGGAACCTCGACGAGGGCGAGCCGTTCGGACTGCCCGGCACCTACCTGGCGGGGTTCTTCGAGACCAGGCCACTGCCGTACGCGGAGGCTGGGTACGGCTATCCCGAGGACGGGCAGACGGTCGTCAACGTCACCAACGGAAAGCTGATCCGGCTGCTGGTCGAGGACGAGCCGTTCGACGTGCGCTACGGCGAACTGCGCAGCCACGAACGCGTGCTCGACATGCGCGCCGGCGTACTGCGGCGGACCGCCGAGTGGGTGTCGCCGACGCAGCGCGTGGTGCGCGTCTCCTCGACCCGAGTCGTCTCGTTCACGCAACGCGCGGTGGCGGCGATCATGTACGAGATCGAGCCGCTCGACGGCCCCGCGCCGGTCGTGGTTCAGTCCGAGCTCGTCGCGAACGAGCCGTCCCCGGCGATTCAGAAGGACCCGCGCGCCGCGGCCGCGCTCGCCGAGCCGCTGCAGTCCGAATTCTTTGGCGGCATGGAACATTCTGCGCTGCTCGTGCACTCGACCAAGGCGAGCGGTCTGACGGTGGGCGCTGCGATGGATCACACGATCGACGGCCCTCCCGACACGGAGGTCGTGGGAGAGGCGTACGCGGACATGGCGCGGACCACGATCATCGCGACGGTCGCCCCGGGCGCCCCCCTGCGCCTAGTCAAGTTCCTCGCCTACGGCTGGTCGAGCCAACGCACGGTCGCCGCGATCCGCGACCAGGTGGCGGCCGCCGGCTCGGGCGCCAAGCACATGGGCTGGGACGGTCTGCTCGCAGAGCAGCGCAAGTACCTTGATCGGTACTGGGATGCCGCCGACATCGAGCTGGAGGGGGACGCGGAGCTCCAGCAGGCGGTCCGCTTCGCAGCGTTTCACACCGTCCAGGCCGGGGCGCGTGGCGAGCAGCGACCGATCCCGGCCAAGGGCCTGACCGGGCCCGGCTACGACGGTCACACCTTCTGGGACACCGAGGCATTCGTCCTGCCAGTGCTCACGTACAGCCGGCCGCGAGCCGTCTCGGACGCGCTCCGATGGCGACACTCGACGCTCGACCTGGCGCGGGAGCGCGCGCGCTCGCTCGGCCTGCGGGGAGCGGCGTTCCCGTGGCGGACGATCGACGGTCGCGAATGCTCGAGCTACTGGCCGGCGGGCACTGCCGCGTTTCACATCAACGCGGCGATCGCGAACGCGACCAACCGGTACCAAATGATCACCCAAGACGAGGCGTTCGCGCGTGAGGCCGGGGTCGAGTTGCTCGTCGAAACCGCGCGGCTGTGGCGCTCGCTGGGCCACCACGACGCCACCGGGCAGTTTCGGATCGACGGCGTCACCGGGCCCGACGAGTACAGCGCGATTGCCGACAACAACGTCTACACGAACCTGATGGCGCAAACCAACCTGCGCGCGGCGGCAGACGGGATCGAGCGCTACCCGGAGCTCGCGGGACCGCTCGGCGTCGATGACGAGGAAGCCGCCAGCTGGCGCGATGCCGCCAACGCGATGTTCATCCCGTACGACGACGCGCTCGGCGTGACCCCGCAGGCGGAGGGATTCACCGAGCACGAGGTCTGGGACTTCGACTCGACCCCGCCCGAGAACTACCCGCTGCTGCTGCATTACCCGTACTTCGATCTGTACCGCAAGCAGGTCGTCAAGCAGGCGGACCTGGTGATGGCGCTGTTCTACGTGGGGGAGGCTTTCACCGCGGAGCAGAAGGCCAGGGACTTCGCGTACTACGAGCGGCTGACGGTCCGCGACTCGTCGCTGTCGGCGTGCATCCAGTCAGTCGTCGCCGCCGAGGTCGGTCACGTCGAGCTCGCCTACGACTACTTCGCCGAGGCCGCGCTGCTGGACCTCGACGACCTCGAGCACAACACCCGCGACGGTGTCCACATCGCGTCGCTGGCCGGCGCCTCGATCGCCGCATTGGCGGGGTTCGGTGGGCTGCGCGACCGCATGGGCGACATCAGCTTCATGCCACGCCTGCCGGAGGCGCTGACCCGGGTGGCGTTCAGCGTCCGCTGCCGCAAGGACACCAAGCTGAAAGTGGAGGTGGTGCGGACGCACACGACCTACACGCTCATGAATGGCACCCCGCTCGAGCTCACGCATTACGGCGACCCGGTGACGGTCACCTCCGAGCACCCGGTGAGGTGCCCGAATCCACGCACCCCGGCGCTCGAGCCGCTCACCCAGCCCCCCGGGAGGGACCCGGTGCGGCGGCGCGTGCGCCCGGGACGAGGGTGAGGCCGTGACCCTTAACGAGCGGCGGTAGCCTCCCGCCGACCGAACCGGAGGACAAGATGCCCGACAAGCCGACGCTGTTCGTTTGCCATGGCGACGACGGCGGCCCGCGCATGCATCCCTGCCGGCGCGTGCAGAAGGCGATGGACGCCGCCGGGATCGAATACGACAAGGTGATCGCGGGGCACGGGAGCCCGTGGCCATTCCTGCGAAGGGGCTCACGCGATGAGCTCAAGCAGGCGACGGGGGCCGAGAAGCTGCCCGCGCTGAAGCTGCCGGACGGGACCGTGATCACCCACTCGCGCGCGATCCTCGCCTGGGTCAAAGCCCACGGCCACAAGGTGGCGCGCGGAGAGTAGATGTCCGCCGCCACCGGCGTAGCCGCCTCCCAACCCGCCGGGCGCGCGAACGTTCGAGTGATCTTCAGCGGGCTGATGCTCGTGCTGCTGCTGGCGGCGCTCGATCAGACGATCGTCGCGACAGCACTTCCGACGATCGTCTCCGAGCTCGGGGGGCTGAGCCACATCGCGTGGATCACGAGCGCGTTTCTGCTCGCGCAGACGGTGGTCACCCCGATCTACGGGAAGCTCGGGGACCTCTACGGGCGCAAGCGCATCCTCCAGAGCGCGATCGTGCTGTTCCTGGTGGGTTCGGCGCTGTGCGGGCAATCGCAGTCGCTGACCGAGCTGATCGCCTTCCGCGCCGTACAGGGCCTCGGCGCTGGAGGGCTCATCGTGCTCGTCCAAGCATCGATCGGGGACGTTGTGCCGCCGCGCGAGCGAGGGCGCTACCAGGGCCTGTTCGGCGCCGTGTTCGGGATCGCCAGCGTGGGCGGGCCGCTGCTCGGCGGGTTGATCGTCCAGCACGTGTCGTGGCGCTGGATCTTCTACGTCAATCTGCCGGTCGGGCTCGTCGCGCTGGCGGTGATCAGCGCGACGTTGCCGGCGAGGGCCGCCGTCGGCCGGCCTTCGATCGACTACGTCGGAGCGACGTTGCTGGCCGGATCTCTGAGCGCGATCGTGCTCGTCACGAGCCTCGGCGGGACGACCTGGGCGTGGGGCTCCCCCGAGGTGATCCTGATCGGCGCCCTCGGACTCGGGTTACTCGGCGCGTTCATGGTCGCCGAGCGCCACGCACGCGAGCCGATCGTTCCGCCACAGCTGGTGCGCAACCCGGTGTTCGCGGTCGGCGCTTCGCTCTCGTTGATCGTCGGCTTCGCGCTGTTCGGCTCGGTGACGTTTCTCCCTCTGTACTTCCAGACGGTCGACGCGGCCACGCCCACGGGCTCGGGTCTGCGCCTGATACCGCTGATCGTCGGGCTGCTGATCATGTCGATCCTGTCCGGCCAGCTGATCACCCGACGGGGGCGTTACAGGATCTTCCCGATCATCGGCACGGCGCTGATGACCGTCGGCCTTGGGCTGCTAACGCGACTGAACGTCGGCACGAGCACGGCGACGACCTCGCTGTACCTGTTCGTCCTAGGGCTTGGTCTCGGTTCGACGATGCAGGTGCTGGTGCTGGCGGTCCAAAACTCGGTCGACTTCTCGATCCTCGGGGCCGCGACCTCGGGGGTCACGCTTGCGCGGGGGATCGGCGGGTCACTGGGGACGGCGCTTTTTGGGACGGTCTTTTCCACGCAGCTGCGCTCGCAACTGCGCAGCGCTCTGACCGGCCCGCTGGCCCGTCAGGTCGCAGCGGGCGGCCGGCTCACGGGCGCGCAGGTTCTTCGTCTGCCGCCTGCCTCCCGCGCGGCCTATCAGCACGCCTACGTCCATTCCCTGGAGCCAGTGTTCGTGATGGCGGCAGGGGTTGCCGCGTTTGGCTTTGTGCTCAGCCTGTTCCTCCAGGAGCGCCCGTTGCGCGACGCGGCCGCGGTCAGCACCGGGCTTGATGACAGCCTCGCGGCGCCGCGCTCACCGGACTCGCTGGCCGAGATCGAGCGCGCGCTTACCAGGGTGACGACCAGAGACCAGCGCACCCTGTTCCGCGAGCGGATAGGTGAACGCGCAGGCGTGGACATGAGTCCAGGAGCGATCTGGGCGCTCGTGCGAATCGACGAGCACGGCCCGGTCCAGGCACGAGCACTGGCCGAGCAGGACGGGATCGAACCGGCCAGGATCGCCATGGTCGTCGGCGAGCTACGAGAACGGGGCCTGATCATCGGCGAGGACGGCGGCGGACAGCTCACCGCTGCCGGCCAGGAGCAAGCCTCGCGCGTGGTCACCGCTCGGCGCCAGCTGCTGACCGAGGCGCTTGCCGACGGCACAGCCGACCGCGATCCCGAGGTGACAGCGCTGCTCACCCGCCTGGCGCGTGAGCTGTGCGGCGAGCCGCCGGCGGCCACCGCTGGTTGAGCGCGTTTCGAGCGCGCCCGACGGTGGTCAGCCCTTCGGCGGCAGGCTCCGGGCGAAGTCGGTGCCTCGGCGGACCCAGGCCTGGAGCTCGCGCTTGGTCTTCACGCCCTCGGGAGCGACGAGGATCCAGCCCTTCATCGGCCGGCCCGTCATGTCGAAGATCCTGGTGTGCGGTTGCGCGAGCGCGTCGTCGGTCTCGTCCGGTCGGAGCCGGACGATCAACTCGCCGGAGCTCGAGAGTCCGACGGACATGTTGCCGTGCAGCAGAAACGCCAGCCCGCCGAACATCGCCTTCTCGGTGATGGCCTGCTCGTCCGCGAGCTGTTCACGGACGCGATTGGCGAGATCGCGGTCGTAGGCCATCTCGGCCGAGTCTGTCAGTTCCACGGCACGGCCGCGCGCGTCTCGATCCGGGTGACTGCAAGATCTGTCTCGCCCAGTGTCGCCGGCATCCTCATGAGCGTACGGTTCGGCGCGGTAGCCACCGATGCCAGATCCGCGCCCGAAGCAGCTGATGCAGGTGATCGAACGGATGCGAGTCCCGCCCGGCTCGAGGGTGAGGCTCGCCCGAGACCACGACCCGGGATACCGAGCCGGCTGGTTGAAGAAGACGGACGGAGCCGAGTATCTAACGCTGAGCGGCGAGCTTCTGGCCGAGTATCAGGACCGGCTCGCGGCACAGGAGACCCACGGTGTGGTGGTTGTTCTGCAGGGGATCGACGCCGCCGGAAAGGACGGGACGATCCGCCACGTGAT
>DATKFF010000380.1:0-3066 GCA_035511595.1 Solirubrobacteraceae bacterium
TTTCGCAAGCTCGCGGGCGAGAACTTCTACGACGGGGTCATCTTCCACCGCGTGATCCCGGAGTTCATGATCCAGGGCGGGGACCCGCAGGGGACCGGCACCGGCGGCCCCGGGTACACGTTTGACGACGAGTTCAACCAGCACAAGGTCGTGCGCGGCGCGCTCGCGATGGCCAACGCCGGACCCAACACCAACGGGTCGCAGTTCTTCATCGTCACCACCGACGCGGCGCCGTGGCTCGACGGCAAGCACACGGTGTTCGGTCAGGTGATCGGAGGGATGGATGCGGTCGACGCGATTGAGGGACTCCCCACCGACGGTCGCGACCGACCGCTCGAGCCGCCGGTGATCGAATCGATCGAGTTCGAAGCGGCGTAGGGCTCGGTAGGCTTGCCCTTAACTAAATAGAGGACGAGGAGAGATCATGGCGAGCGTGACTGAGCAGACCACGGCCGGGACCAACGGCGGCACCGCCGCGGGCACGATCGCCGTGGAGAATCCGGCGACCGGCGAGCTGATCACCACCGTCCCGCTGATGGGGCCCGACGAGGTCGCGCGGACGGCAGCGCGCGCCCGTGAGGCGCAGCCCGGCTGGGACGCGATCGGCTTCGAGGGTCGCGGCAAGGTCCTTCGGCGCGCGCAGAAGTGGATGGTCGACAACATCGATCGGATCATCGACGTGGTCGTCTCCGAGTCGGGCAAGACCTACGAGGACGCGCAGCTCGCCGACTACGGCTACACCGTGGGCGCCCTCGGCTTCTGGGCCAAGGAGGCCCCGAAATACCTCGAGGACGAGCACGTCCCCTCGTGGAACAACCCGACCGTCGCCGGCAAGAAGCTGATCATCCGCTACGCGCCGGTCGGGGTGGTCGGTGTGATCGGGCCGTGGAACTACCCGATCACGAACTCGTTCGGGGATTGCATCCCGGCGCTGGCCGCCGGCAACAGCGTGATCCTGAAGCCGAGCGAGGTGACGCCGCTGAGCTCGCTGCTGATGGAGGAGATGCTGCGTGAGTGCGGGATCCCGGAGGGCGTCTTCCAGGTCGCGACCGGCGACGGCTCGACCGGCGCGGCACTGATCGACCACGTCGACTGCATGATGTTCACCGGGTCGACCAAGACGGGCAAGGCCGTGATGAAGGCGGCGGCCGACAGGCTGATCCCGTGCTACCTGGAGCTCGGCGGCAAGGACCCGATGATCGTCCTGTCAGACGCCAACCTCGATCGCGCCGCCAACGCGGCCGCGTTCTACTCGATGAACAACGGCGGCCAGGTCTGCATCTCGGTGGAGCGCGTGTATGTCGAGGAGCCCGTCTACGACCAGTTCGTCGAGAAGGTCACCGACAACGTCCGGAAGATACGTCAGGGCGCCCCCGGGCCGGCCGGGTCAGTCGACGTCGGCGCGGTTACCTTCCCCCCGCAGATCGAGATCGTCGACGGTCACGTCAAGGACGCCGTCGAGAAGGGCGCGCGGGTCCTGGTGGGCGGTCACCGGCGCGAAGGCGATGGACGCTTCTACGAGCCGACGGTGCTTGTCGACGTCGACCACTCGATGAAGATCATGAGCGAGGAGACGTTCGGTCCGACGCTGCCGATCATGAAGGTCGCCGACGCCGAGGAGGCGCTGCGGCTTGCGAACGACTCGAACTACGGGCTGGCGGCGAGCGTCTGGACGCGGGATGCCGAACGCGGGGAGGCGTTGGCGCGGCGTGTCGAGGCCGGCGCCGTGTGCGTCAACGACGCGCAGGTCAACTACACCGCGCTGAACCTGCCGATGGGCGGCTGGAAGGCCTCCGGGCTCGGAACCCGCCACGGCGCCGCCGGGATCCGCAAGTACACGAAGGTCCAGTCACTGCTTGTGACCAAGCTCGCGCCCAAGCGTGACGTCCACATGTTCCCGTACAGCAAGGGCCGCACTCAGATGCTGCAGCGGTTGTTCAAGTTCCTGTACGGGCGCGGCAAGCGGGACTAGCCGCGGCGCGTGTCGGGGCCGTGGAGCGCCCGGCCTTCTATTACGACGTCAGCTCCCCGTACGCATACCTGGCGGCGTGCCGGGTGGACGATGTGCTGCCGGTGCGGCCCGAGTGGCGGCCGATCGCGTTCGGGGTGATCGTCCGGCAGCTGGGCAAGGTCCCGTGGTCGTTCCGAGAGCAGCGTGACGCTCACTTCGCCTCGATCGCCGCGCGCGGGTCGGAGCGCGGCCTGCCGGAGTTCCGCTACCCAGAGGGCTGGCCGGCGGAGACGTATTCGCTGACGCCGTTGCGTGCGCTGCTGCTCACGGACGACGAGGAGCAGCTGCGCGCCGCCTCACACGAGCTCTTCCGGATGATGTTCGTTGAGGGTCGCCACCTGGCCGAGCTCGACGTCGTGCTCGAGGCCACCGAGCGCGCCGGCATGGACCGCGAGCGCGTGCGCGACGGGGTCGAGGATCCAGAGATCAAGCGCGAGCTCCGCGAGCGCACCGACGACGCAATCGCCCGGGGCGTCACCGGGGTCCCGACCGTCGTGATCGGCGACGAGCTGTACTGGGGTGACGACCGGCTGGACGAGGCGGCGGAGCGGCTCTAGCCCGCGGTGTAGGCGGAGTACACCCCGGAGCCGAACACCGGCAGCTGCTTGACGTCGGCGTAGCCGAGCGTGGACGTGGGGACGCCGAACAGCTGCGCGACGCTCGCCAGCAGCGAGAAGTGGTTGTAGTAGTCGGTGACCTCGAACGTGTTCGCCTTGACGAACTGCGAGAGCAGCAACAGGCCGACCTGTCCGCCCCCGCCGGTGGGGTTGGTCGCGCCGCCGCCGAGCGAGGACGGCCCCGTCGCCCCGGTCGCCCCTGTCGCGCCCGTCGATCCGGTGGCGCCTGTGGACCCGGTCGCGCCGGTCGATCCGGTTGTGCCGGTCGGACCGCTCGGACCGCTCGGACCGCTCGGGCCGCTCTGTGCGCTCGGCTGGCCGCCGTTCGCGTCATTCGGGTACGTCGGGTTGTTACAGCAGCTGCTCGAGTCGGCAAAAGGCCCGCTCTGCGGAGCGTTGTCGAACGTGATCGCGATCATTCCGTCGGCCTTGTACGCG
>DATKFF010000381.1:0-3591 GCA_035511595.1 Solirubrobacteraceae bacterium
CGCTCGGCCAGTCGGTGCAGCGGCTGCCGCCGTTCATGCGTCTGACGAACACCACCTTCGTGAACCTGCGAAACGCGCTCGGCGACCTGACCGGGCTGATCAACGCCTCACGCCCGGTGGCACCGAAGCTCCAGAGGCTGCTCGTGCAGCTGCGCCCGCTGGCGGTCGATTCGGTGCCGACGATCCGCAACCTCGCGAACATCATCAGCCGGCCAGGCGCCAACAACGACCTGATCGAGCTCAACCAGCTCTCGGTCCCGCTCGCGCAGGCGACGGTCGCCGGCCAGTTCGGAGAGCCGCTCGTCTACGCCGACGGCGCCAAGCGCCCCGGCTCGTTCACCGAATCGACGCCGGCGCTCAGGCAGGCCGTTCCCGAGCTCGCGGTGGCCCGCCCGTACGCGCCCGACCTGACCGGCTGGTTCGAGGGCTACTCGCATCCGGGCGTCTACGACGCCAACGGCGCCGCGAGCCGGATCGCGCTGGTCGTCGGGCTCGGCTCGATCCAGAACGGCGCCCTCAACATCCTCGGCTCCAGCCCGCTCACCAACCTGCTGACCGATCCCTCCGGTCGCGCGGCGTTCGCGTCGGGCGCGCTGACGACCGGCCAGGGCGACCGCTGCCCCGGCTCGATGGAGCGCGGGCCGACGCCCGGCACCAGCGCGGCGCCGCCGCTTCCGTCGGGCTTCCCCTGCACCCTCAGCGAGGTTCCGACCGGGAAATGAAACGGATCCTCGCCAGCGCCGCTGTGCTGCTCGCCGTCGGAGCGTTTCTCGTATTCACGCTCGGGTCCTCGAGTGGGTCGAGCAGCCCCACGTACAAGATCCAGCTCGACAATGCGTTCGGGCTCGTCACGGGCGCCGACTTCAAGGTCGCCGGCGTGATCGCCGGATCGATCCAGTCGATCGACCTCGACCAGAAGACGCTCCACGCGGTCGTCACGGTCTCGGTCAGCCAGAAGGGCTTCGGCGCGTTCCACTCCGACGCGTTCTGCCAGTCCCGCCCGCAGTCGCTGATCGGCGAGTACTTCGTCGACTGCGACCCCGGGCACAGCGGCAAGGTGCTGCCGCCGGGGAGCACGATCCCGGTCACCCAGACCCAGTCGACGATCCCCGCGGACCTCGTCCAGAACATCATGCGGATGCCCTACCGCCAGCGCTTCAGCCTGATCATCAACGAGCTCGGCGCGGCCGTCGCCTCGCGCTCGGAGGATCTGCAGTCGGCGCTCCGGCGCGCCGACCCCGCGCTCGCCGAGACCGACAACCTGCTGGCGCTGCTGGCCAACGACGCGACCACGATCCGTGACCTCAACGCCAACGCCAACTCCGTGGTCACGGCGCTGGCCAAGAACAGCAGGCAGGTCCAGCGGTTCGTGGTCGAGGCGAACAACACGGCGACCGACTCCGCGACTCAGGCGCCGGCGATCACGGCCAGCTGGAACAAGCTGCCGGCGTTCCTCGAGCAGCTGCGGCCCGCGCTGGCGAAGCTCGGCGCGGCCGCCGACGCCCAGGACCCGGTGTTCACCAACCTGAACGAGGCCGCCACCAACCTCAGCACCTTCTTCCACCAGCTGGTCCCGTTCTCGCACGAGTCGGTGCCCTCGCTGCAGTCGCTCGGCAACGCCTCGGCCGTCGGCAAGCCCGCGGTCCAGGCCGCCGGCCCGGCGGTCAGCCATCTGAACCAGTTCGCAAAGCCGACGCCGGAGCTCGCGCAGAACCTCGCGATCGTGCTGCAGGCGCTCGACACCCGCACCCCGATCCCCGGCTACGCGGGCGGCCCCGTCGAGCCGGATCCGCGCAGCCCCGACGGCGGCAAGGGCTACACCGGGCTCGAGGGCGTGCTCCAGTACGTCTTCAACATCACCAACGCGATCAGCTACTACAGCAGCTACGGGCACATGCTCGGGGTCGACCTGTTCGCCAACTCGACCTGCAGCCCCTACGCGACGCCGCAGACGCTGGCCAACAACCTGGCCTCCTACCAGTCCGGCCAGGGCGTCACCAACCCGCGGAGCTGCTACGCCTGGCTTGGCCCGAACCAGCCCGGCGTCAACGAGCCTGACCCGTCGAACCCGCACGCCTGCGTCCCCGATCCGGGCGGCTACCCGGTGCAGGGCTACGGGACGAGCTACTACGGGCCGAAGACGAGCGTCTGCAAGCTGCCCGCGAACAACTCGCCGACCGCCTCCCCGCAGACGACCAGGAAGGGCAAGGTCCACGGCGGAGCGCAGCGGACCACCGCCACCCGCGGATCGCCCGCCGGTGGGGGAGGCTCGAGCGGTTCCAACGGCTCGCCGCTGAACATCAACCAGACCGTCGGTCAGATCCTCTCCCAGGTGACGGGCAGCCTGCCCCCGGTGTCGACGCCGAATGTCGGCGGCACCGTCAGCACCCCGTCCGGCGCCGGCACCGGCACCACCGGCGGCCAGGCCCAGCAACTCCTCAACTACCTCCTGGCGCCATGAGAGGCCGACAGCAACCCGCGTTCGCCAACCCCGTGCTGATCGGGGCCGTCACCGTGCTCGTAGCGATCGTCGCGGTGTTCCTGGCGTACAACGCCAACAACGGGCTGCCGTTCGTCCCGACCCGCCAGCTCAAGGTCGACATCCCCAACGGCGCCTCGGTGGTGCCGGGCAACGACGTCGAGGAGGGTGGCTTCCGGATCGGGATCGTCTCGGACATGCACCCGATCGAGCTCCCCAATGGGACCGTCGGCGCGCAGCTAGTGCTGCAGCTGAGCACCGGCAACGGGCGCGTCCCGGTCGACTCGACCGCAACGATCAGGCCGCGGTCGCTGCTGGGGCTGAAGTACGTGGACCTCAACTTCGGCCACTCGCCCCGGATGTTCGCCGACGGCGCCACGCTGCCGCTTGCGCAGACGAAGGTCCCGGTCCAGTTCGACGACATCAACACCATGTTCGACGCCAGGACGCGCCCGGCGATCGAGCAGAACCTGGCCGGCTACGGCGACGCGCTGACCGCACGCGGGGCGGCGCTGAACGACACGATCGCGAGCCTGCCGGCGCTGTTCCAGCACATCCAGCCGGTCGCCAAGTACCTGTCTGACCCAAGTACCGAGCTGACCCGCTTCTTCGGCGCGCTGAACGGCTTCTTCGGGACGATCTCGCCGGTTGCCCAGACCAACGAGAAGCTGTTCGCCGACCAGGCGACCACCTTCCAGGCGATCTCGCAGAGCGCCTCGGACCTCGAGAACACGATCAAGGAATCGCCACCGACGCTCGACGTCTCGACCGCCTCGCTGCGGGCCCAGCAGCCGTTCCTCGGCGATCTGACGACGTTCGCGAAGTACTTCACCCCGGCTACCGCGGCGCTGCGCCAGGCGCTCCCGAACATCGATCCGGCGCTCGAGGCCGGCGTCAAGGTGCTTCCGCGGACGCCGTCGATGAACCAGAAGCTGCAGTCGGTGCTGCAGGCGCTCAACAACCTGGCGCTTGACCCGGGGACCAACGTCGCGATCAACGGGCTGAGCTCGACCACGTCGACGCTCAACCCGATGATCCGCTACCTGGGGCCGTACGTCACGGTGTGCAACCAGTTCAACTACTTCTGGGACGAGATCCAGGATCTCGTCTCC
>DATKFF010000382.1:0-4147 GCA_035511595.1 Solirubrobacteraceae bacterium
TTGTTGGTCGCAGCGGCGGAGCCGGTCGGCGATCCGGTACTCGTGTGGCGGGCGGCCGGGCGGCTCGGGATCGGGGTCCACGCGGCGGCCGACACCGACGGGCTGCTAACGATCGGCACGCGGGTGACCTTTCGTCACCCGCTGGTCCGCTCGTCCGTGTATCGCGCAGCGTCGCTCGAGGAAAGGCAGACGGTGCACCGTGCGCTGGCGGACGCGACCGACCCCGAGGTCGATCCCGATCGCCGCGCCTGGCATCTCGCCCAAGCGACGCCGGGACCCGACGAGGATGTCGCCTCTGAGCTTGAGCGCTCGGCGGGCCGCGCTCAGGCGCGCGGAGGGTTGGCGGCAGCAGCCGCATTCTTGGAGCGTGCCTCGGCGCTGACGCTCGACCCCTCGCGCAGGGCGAGGCGGGCGCTCGCCGCGGCCCAGGCCAAGCACCACGCCGGCGCGTTCGACGCAGCCCTCGGACTGCTGGCGATCGCAGAGTCCGGACCGCTCGACGAACTCCAACGCGGCCAGGTCGACCTGCTGCGCGGTCAGATCGCGTTCACGCTGAGCCACGGTAGCGACGCTTCACGTTTGTTGCTCAAGGCCGCCAGGCGGCTCGAACCACTCGATGCGAGGCTCGCGCGTGAAACCTATCTGGACGCGCTCGCCGCTGTGTTCTTCCCGAGCTTCTTCCCCAGTTTTTTGGCGAGCGGCGAGAGTGTGCTGGAGACGGCGCGGGCCGCCGGGGGAGCGCCTCCAGCGTCGCAGCCTGCGCGCGCGTCCGACCTGCTGTTGGATGGCCTGGTGCTTCTGATCACAGACGGATACGCCGCAGGAACGCCGACGTTAAGAAGGGCGGTCAACGCCTTCCGAGCCGATGAAATCTCGGGAGGGGAAGGGCGTCGGTGGCTGCCGCTCGCATCCCGTGTCGCGGCATTTTTGTGGGACGACGAGGCCTGGGACGTGCTGTCTGCGCGCTTCGTCCAGCTGGCCCGTGACGCCGGTGCTCTGAGCGTGCTTCCCTTGGCACTGACAGCACGCGCGGGGCTGGAAGTGTTCGCGGGGGAGTTCGACACAGCTTCTTCGCTGCACGAGGAGTTGATGGCGGTGACCGAGGCCACGGGTGCCAGCGTCCCACCGTACGCCGCGCTGACACGGCTCACGTTCCAGGGTCGCGAGGCCGATGCCGTCCAGCTGATCGAGGCCGCCACAAGGGAGGTCGTGCGTCGGGGCGAGGGACAGGGGCTGACGCTCCTTCACTGGGTGACGGCTGCGCTCTACAACGGCCTAGGTCGCTACGAGGAGGCGCTCGCCGCGGCGCAGCAGGCCGCCGAGGACACGCATGCCTCGTGGTGGCGCAATTGGGGGTTGGTCGAGCTGATCGAGGCGGCCGCCCGGAGCGGGGAGGCCGAGGTCGCACTCGATGCGCTCGGGAGGCTCTCGCAGACAACTGCAAGCAGTGGCACCGACTGGGCGCTGGGGATCGAGGCCCGCTCGCGGGCGTTGCTGAGCGAAGGCGAAGCCGCGGAGACGCTCTATCGCGAGGCGGTCGAGCGCCTCGAGCGGACCCGCGTACGCGTGGAGCTCGCCCGCGCCCACCTCCTGTACGGCGAATGGCTGCGACGTGAGCGCCGGCGGGTCGACGCGCGCGAGCAGCTCCGCACCGCCCATGACCTATTCAGCCAGTTCGGGATGGAAGCGTTCGCTGAGCGCGCCCGTGTCGAGCTCGAGGCGACCGGCGAGCACGCCCGCAAACGGACGGTCGAGACGCGCGACGAACTGACACCGCAGGAAGCACAGATCTCCCGCCTCGCGGCCGACGGCGCCACCAACCAAGAGGTCGCCGCGCAGCTGTTCATTAGCCCCAGCACCGTCGATTACCACCTGCGCAAGGCGTACCGCAAGCTCGGTGTGAAATCCCGCCACCAACTCAAACAGCAGCTCATCCGGCCAAACGCACCCGCCGGCACCGCGGCTCGCGGGGACTGACGTCGAGCACGTCGCTCGCTGCGACGGCCGCGCAACCGCTCCGCCGGCCCCTCGGTCGACCCCCACACCCCGACGACTACGAGGCTTTCGGTCACGGACTACGCGTCGCGTGATTCGAGCACCCTCAGCCGCTGCGACTGTGGATCCTCGCTTATCACGGAGCGGCCCCGAGCGCAGGACAGAGGATGACCAACCATCAAGTCGCCGCCAGAGTGGAGGACCCGAGTGTGCGCCGCAGCTCCGAATGGCCGCACCCGCGCGAGCGTACCGGGGTCCGTTTCGTTCTCACGAACGTGACCGATCCCAGTCGCGCGGACGACTACAGCTCTTGGTACGACGACTACGAGAGAGCGATCATCCGCCCGGGCTTGCTCGCAAACGCGTTCCGCTTCGAGAACCCGGGCGCAGCTGGGACAGTGACCGACCCGCGGTACGCCGCGATCTACGACATTGTGAGCCCGGATCCGGCCTCGGCCTGGCAAGCGACCGAGGACTCCCCGGACTATCCGACCCACCTCTTCGCCGACCCCCGAACCAAGCTGGTCGCGCCAGTGCTCCGCGGCTCCTACGCGATGACTGGGTCGATGGACTCGGGCAAGGACCGCCGGGCCCTCACCGGAGTGCACATCATCCTCTCCGATGGTGGAAACGACGCCGTGCGTGAGCAACGAGCAGCTGCCGTGCTCGACACGGGGTTCTTCCATGCTGCGTCGCGCTTCCGCGTCATCGAGGGGACTCCCGAGCCGCCGGCGTGGCTCGAGGTCTTCGAGACTGGTCTGCAAGACCCGCTCAGCGCGTACGCCCGAGCGTGCCATGGCCTGGCGCTCCGACCACGGGCTGACGGGGTTCGGCAACGAAGCTCCCGCCCATTCGCGCTCGTCGCGGCCCACCAGGCCGACCCCCAAGCGTGTGATCGCTGGCCTACAACAATCGTCCAGGGGCGATCGGCAACGATCTGATGCGCGGCTCGATCAGTTCCCGCGAGCCGCGGGCTCGGCGGGCGTGCCTGGCTGGCGCAGGTGCTGTTTGAGTTGGTGGCGGGATTTGACTCCGAGCTTGCGGAATGCCTTGCGTAGGTGGTAGTCGACGGTGCTGGGGCTGATGAACAGCTGCGCGGCGATTTCCTGGTTCGTGGCGCCGTCGGCCGCGAGGCGGGAGATCTGTGCCTCCTGGGGGGTGAGGTCGTCGCGCGTCTCGACGGTCCGCTTGCGCGGATGTTCGCCCGTCGCCCGGAGCTCGACCCGTGCGCGTTCGGCGAACGCTTCCATGCCGAACTCCGTGAACAGCTCGTGTGCGGTGCGTAACTGCTCGCGCGCGTCGAGCGGGCGGCGCTCGCGGCGCAGCCATTCGCCGTACAGGAGGTGGGCGCGGGCGAGCTCTATGCGGACGCGGGTCCGTTTGAGCCGCTCGATCGCTTCGCGGTAGAGGCCATCGGCGACCTCCCCCTCGCTTAGCAGCGCACGCGACCGCGCCTCGATCCCGACCGCCCAGTCGGTCCCGGTGGCCCGGGTTGACTCCGAGAGCTGTCGAAGCGCGAGAGCAGCAGGCTCGGCCTGCCCGCTTCGCGCAGCCGCCTCGACCTGCTCAGACAGCGCCCAACGCGAGGTCGCCAACTCAAGTGGGTACTCCAGGGCCTGGCGGGCGGCATCCAACGCAAGCTGATAGCGGCCCAGGCCGTTGTAGAGGACCGCGGTCGCGTAATGGCCGGCTCCGATCCTCCGCCCTTCGCCCCGGTAGGCTGCGTCGCGATCGCTGGCTTGGATCAGTTCCAATGCTTCTGTTTGTCGCCCGCGCCAGCCGGCGAGATTCAGACCGGTGACCGACACGTCCGGGTTTCCGATCGCGAGGCTGACTCCTTGCGCCTCTTCAATCAGCGCGTCCGCAGCGGCGAACTCGCCGGCGGCCGCGCGAGACCCCGCGCAGAAGTTGAGGGCGAGAGGGAGCACGGTGAGCGCGCCCGCATCGCGTGCGAGTTGCACGTGACGGTCGGAAAGCAAGTACCAGCTTTCGTCATCCCACAGCTGTAGGGACGTGGTAGTAGCGAGCCAGAGCCAGCGAAGCGCGTCGTCGTTCGAGACGCTATCGCCGCGAAAAGCGCTAAGGGCGCGCTTCAGCATCGGCGTCGCTGCCCCGGGCCGCTCGGTGATCAGCAGGGCTTGGCCGTCCAACA
>DATKFF010000383.1:0-5310 GCA_035511595.1 Solirubrobacteraceae bacterium
CGAGGCCGGCGTGGACGATGTATCCGCCGTAGCGCCGGCGGTTGCGGCGGATCAGGCGAAGCAGGGCAAGCGGTGGCGCCTCACGGGTCATCGTGCGACGCGCGCCGGCGCCGCGCCACAGCTCCTGCGCGACGCTCGCGATCACGAACGCGCCGAGCCCGAACATCGCCAGCGCAAACGGCCGCGCGCCGGCACCGGCGCTCACCGCCAGCACAACCGCGGTCACGAGCCCGACCAGCACCGGCACGGTGAAATTCCGCCTCAGGTTGCCGGCCGTCACCCGCCGCCACGCGATCAGCGGCCCGATCCCGGCGAGCGCCACCAGCACGAGCGCGAGCGGGACGATGAACGGGCGGAACGCGGGCGGCCCGACGGACACCTTGGTACCGGTGATCGCCTGCGAGATGAGCGGGAAGAACGTGATCCAGAAGATCACGAACACCATCGCCACCAACACGAGGTTCTGGAACAGGAACACCGCCTCGCGGGAGAGCAGCGAGTCGAGTTGGGCGTCCGATTTGAGCTGGTTGCGCCGCCAGATCACGAGCCCGATTGCGCTGCCGATCATCGCCGTGAGCAGCAGGACGAACGGCACGCCCAGCGTCGAGGCGCCGAACGCATGGATCGAGTCGAGGATTCCGGAGCGCACCAGGAACGTGCCGAGGATCGCGAGGATCCCCGCCGACAGCACGAGCGACACGTTCCAGACCTTCAGCATCCCGCGCTTCTCCTGGATCATGATCGAGTGGATGAAGGCGGTCGTGCACAGCCACGGCATCAGCGCCGCGTTCTCGACGGGGTCCCAGGCCCAGTAGCCACCCCACCCCAGCTCGGTGTAGGACCACCGCGCGCCGAGCACGATGCCGATCCCGAGGAACAGCCACGCGGCCAGCGCGAACCGGCGACTGACCGAGGTCCACTCCGAATTGAGCCTCCCCGTGATCAGCGCGCCGATCGCGAACGCGAACGGGATCGCCAGCAGCGTGTACCCCGAGTACAGCATCGGCGGGTGGATCATCATGCTCGGGTGGAGCAGGAGCGGGTCGAGGCCGGCGCCCTCCGAGGGCGGGTTCGCGGTCGTCGTGAAGGGGTTGGCCCAGAACGCCGCCAGCGACGCGAAGAAGGTCGCGAATCCCAGAAGGACCGCGGTGGCGTAGGGCGCGATCTCACGCAAGCGCCGGCGCGTCAGGAACAGCACGAGGCTCGACCACAGCGACAGCAGCCATACCCACAGCAGCAGCGACCCCTCCTGAGAGGACCAGGGCGCGGCGAGCTTGTAGAACAGCGGCGTCGTGGTCGAGGAGTGCTGGGCGACCACATTGAAGGAGAAGTCGTTGCGGACGAATGCGGCCTCGACGATCACCCACGCGATCGTCATCAGCCCTGCCAGCGCGTACACCGAGCGCCGGCCCGAGTCGACCCACTCGCGCTTGCCTGTCCGCGCGCCGTAGATCGAGGCGACGATCCCGTATCCGGCCACGACCAGCCCGAGCACGAGAAGCGTCCGGCCAACCGGGGCCATCAGCAGCTCCTCGGGCGAATCGCGACTGGGCGCCGACCGATCACGACTGCGCTTGCGCCTGGTACTTGGACGGGCACTTGGTGGTCAGCGAGTTCTGCTCGCCGACGAACGTGGGGCTCGCCGACTGCTCCTGCACGGTGACCATCACCGCGCGCCCCGCCGCGAACGGGTCGGGAATGATGCCCGTGTAGCGCACGGGCACCGACAGAGCGAGCTTGGGGTCGCGGATTCGGAACAGGAGCGCGCTGCCGTCGTGGCGAACCGATCCCAGCAGCACCGTTCCGGCGAGGATGTAGGAGCGCCCGGGCTTGGCGTCGTGCAGGAGCTGCGAGGCCGTCACCTCGTCGCGGCCGGTGCTGAAGCTCACGTAGATCAGCGCCGAGGCCAGCAGCACGGCGGCGGACAGGGCGACGGTCAGGCGAATGACGCGCTTGCGGCTGGGGTCCATCCGGTCGCGATTTTCCCACACCGGGACGCTCCGACCGCCGCCCACCCGATCGGCCTCTGTGAAGAAGCCCCCGCACCGCGGCTCCGAACAGCTGGTTTCGGATTAGCGTCGCGTTAATGACCAGGAATCGAGCGCCCGGAGGCGAAACAAATTCGCGCCAGGACCGTTACACACAGACGAACATGCAAGTTCGATCAAAGTCCTCGACAAGCCACCTGCTCGGACGGCGTCGAGCCAGGGGTAACCGCGACAGCCAGCACGTGAGTGGGAGCGCGGGGCCGGTCGAGCCGGCCCGCGAGCTCCAGCGCAGCCGCCGCCAGGGCGGCCAGTCCCAGGACCGCGCGCTCTACACGTGCAGCTGCGGGTTCGCCTTCGACGCGCTCGTGTCGACGTCTGTCGACTGCCCGCACTGCGGCAGCACGCAGGCCTGGTAAACGCTCACTTGAGCATCTTCCGCGCGGCCTTGGTCCACGCGTCCGTGAGGTCGCGTAGGAATTTTGCCTGCGCCGTGGCGAGGTGCGAAATCCACTCGACGTCGCTCTTGCCCGGGCCGCGCTCGATCGAGCCGGCGATCGTCTTGAGCGCCTTCTCATAGCTGGACAGGGCGGTCTCGCCCGCGTCCTTGGCGGCCTCGATGATCTGCTCGTTCAGCTTGCGGAGGCGCTGCGCCGCTGCGTCGAACTGCGCCTCGCTCGTCCCCGCACCCGCGGAACGCTTACTCCCGCTGCTCGTCTTCCGTGAACGGGCGGCGGTGCTGCGCGAGCGGGTGCCGCTCGCGCTGGCGCGGCCGCTCGAGCCGGAGCCGCTCGACTTGGCCGCACCAGCGCGGCCGCTGCTGGCGCGCGTGCTCCGAGACCCGCTCCCGGCGCGAGTGCTGCGCGACCCGCTACTGGCGCCGGTGCTGCGCGACCCGCTGCCCGCGCCCGACCCTCTTGAACCTGAACCTCCGCTCCTGGACTGCGGCATGGTTGCTCCTTGGAAATCGATTTGACGGTCGCGTGCACCCTACCTTCAACGCAGCGCGGCGGCGACGACGCGACTCGTTAGCATGCCGGTCGCCCAAGGAACGTCGAAAGGAAGGCCGATGTCGACGATCAGCGACGCGATGAAGAACGAGGTTGTCAAGCGGGTCCTGCGCACGAGCGGCGTGCGGCCTGCCCAGCAGATGCCGCGCCGCGGCACCGGCCACTACCGGATGCCGCAGCTCGAAGCCAACGGCGGATGGCTGGCGCTCGAGCCGTACCGCGGCCCGGAGATCCCGGCGGTCGAGTACGAGTCGCTGACCTACACCACCTACCCGACCGACCCGAACACGTTCTTCGCCCCGATCACGTCCGCGACCGGGGAGATCGAGCTGGGTGCCTTCGGCAACCAGGGCAAGACCGACCTCGACCGCGAGTGGACCCCGAACGCGGACAAGTGCCCGACGATCATCAAGTGGCTCGAGTCGGTCGGCGCGCGCTTCGGCAAGGTCCAGCTGCTGCGGATGTCGCCCAACACCCTGCGCGAGTGTCGCTGGGGCCTGCACCTCGACAACAACAACAACCTGAACCCGGAGTCCAACGGTTGGGCGGTCCGCGTCTGGCACGAGCTCACCGACGACGCCTCGAGCCGGCTGGTCGTCCGCCAGGAGGAGTTCGACAAGCGCTCCGAGGTCCAGATCCCGCTGCCGCAGCACGCGCAGGTCGTGGTCGACTCGCAGTGGCTCTACCACGGCGGCTACCACCAAGGGACCCATACGCGCTACGCGATGATCTCGACGTTCGAGAGCGGCCCCGAGCTGGAGCGCTGGATCGAGAGCCAGCTGCCCAGCTCGGTCGCAGCCGCTTAGTCCGCTTAGTCAGGCAGCAAAGCTTGGGAATGCGCCGCTCAGGCGGCGACGGAGTCGCGTGCGGGATCGGCCTCGGCGATCAGGTTCTCGACGACGGCCTGCACCTGCTCGGCGATCTCCGGATCGTTGAGCCGGCCGTCCTCGTCGAAGCGCGTGTGCGCGTGTCCGACGGCGACCTCGCCCTCGACGACACGGGCGCCTGAGGCGGCGAGCGTCTTGCGGAGCTCGGCCTGTGACCAGACCGCCCCGAACATCCCGGTGCTGGCGCCGATCACGGCGACCGGCTTGCCGCGGAGCGCGTGGCTGCCGATCGGCCGGGACAGCCAGTCGATTGCGTTCTTCAGCTGACCCGGGATCGAGGAGTTGTACTCCGGTGTCGAGAAGAACACCGCGTCCGCCTCAGCGACCGCCGCGCGCAATCGCGCGGCGGCTGCCGGGGCGGGGTCACGGTCGTCGTCCTCGTCATAGGGCGGAACCTGTTTGAGGTCTCGGTAGATCTCAAACTCGACGCCGTCCCGTTCGAACATCTCGGCGGCG
Source organism: Solirubrobacteraceae bacterium (assembly GCA_035511595.1). Classification (GTDB taxonomy): domain Bacteria; phylum Actinomycetota; class Thermoleophilia; order Solirubrobacterales; family Solirubrobacteraceae; genus Palsa-465. The sequence continues at coordinate 4,339 of DATKFF010000383.1, forward strand.
ACGCCCAGCAGCTTCGTGTTGTGGGAGTCGCGCCGCAGGCTGCCGCTGATACCGAGGACCTTCATGTCGTTAGGACTGCTTCGACAGCTGCACGTCGGCGATCAGCGTGACCTCGTTGGAGAGGGCCTGCTCGCCGCTCGGCAGCGGGTTGTTCCAGTTGACGCCGAACTTGGTCCGGTCGATCTTCGCCTCGAGCTTGAGCCCGAAGCGCTCACCGCCGTACGGATCATTGATCGGGTCGCTGATCACGCCGCTGATCTCGACGGGCTCGGTGTGGCCCTTGATCGTGACCTCGCCGTCGATCGTCAGCCGATCGCCGTCGCGGCGGTTGTCCTTCGACTCGAACGTGATCTCGGGATAACGCTCGGCGTCGAAGAAATCGGGCGCCTGGAGGTGCGCCTCGAGGTTCGGATCCTTGACCTGGACGCTCGCGACCTTCGCGCTGCCGCGCAGCACGCCGTCACGAACCTCGGCGTCGAAGTCCGAAAAGCTCCCGGTAAAGGTGCCCGCCAGGTAGCCGACCGCAAAGCCGATGTTCGAATGAACCTTGTCGACGGTCCACGTTCCGGCCGGTACGACCTGCGTCTCAGTGGTGCTCATCTGCGTTTCCTCCTGAAGGAAGTTGGACGGGTACTTGCTTGCTAGAGCAACCATAGCAGAATCCTTGCGGAGTCAATAGTCGTGTCGTCAACGTTGCTAGCGCAAACGGCGGCCGCGTCGACTGCCCCCGGCTACGTAGGCCGGGTACCCCACAGCCCCATCGCCCAATCGGCCAGCGCAAAAATCCCGAAATCCGATCGACATATACTCTTGAGAAAGCTTTCTAATCACCGCCGCATCGCGCGGCACAGGAGGAATCCCATGAGTCTCCAGATTGGCGACACCGCGCCGGACTTCGAGGCCGAGACAACCGAGGGCAGGATCAGCTTCCACGACTGGCTCGGGGACAGCTGGGGCGTGCTCTTCTCGCAC
>DATKFF010000384.1:0-2191 GCA_035511595.1 Solirubrobacteraceae bacterium
TGGCCACGATCATGAAGAGCCGTCATGGAGCGGTCACACAGGTGACTGCGGGGCTGGCCGATTGCGGTGGTGGTTCCGGGCTGGCCCGGCTGATTGCGGAAACTTTTCGTACCGCGGAAACCTTCCGATATTGCGGAACGTAATGCGCCAAAAACGTAGCGTTTATTTCCACGCTGCAAAGAGTTTCCGCAGTACGACCGCGTACCAGCGCCGAGTCGGGTTGCTCGAGGTGCGTGTGTGACTGCCAGGGTTAGCGTGGCATGAGGTGTCGGTAACCGCGGGATCGCCGCACGGTCATCTGGTGGTCGCGGCCAACCGGGCCGTTTGCACTCTACCTATGAGAGTGCTAAAAAAGGAGCTGGCACTCTCCCCACGAGAGTGCCAGCACGTGATGGCGGGATCGGGCGATGAGGCGCGGTTCGCGGCGGGAAGGGACTGCCGGTGAACTCGTGTCGTCCGTCGCGGGCGTCGGCCGGACCGCATACATGCCACGGAGGACTGGAGCCTAATGGCAGCGAAGATGATCGCGTTTGACGAGGACGCCCGGCGCGGCCTCGAGCGCGGTATGAACCAGCTCGCTGACGCCGTCAAGGTAACCCTCGGCCCGCGAGGCCGGAACGTGGTGCTCGAGCAGAAGTGGGGTGCCCCCACGATCACCAACGATGGTGTATCCATCGCCAAGGAGATCGAGCTCGAGGACCCGTGGGAGAAGATCGGCGCGGCGCTCGTCAAGGAAGTAGCCACGAAGACCGACGACGTTGCCGGTGACGGCACGACGACGGCCACCGTGCTGGCCCAGGCACTCGTTCGCGAAGGCCTGCGTAACGTCGCCGCCGGCGCCAACCCGATGTCCCTGAAGAAGGGCATCGAGGCCGCCGTCGAGCGCGTCAGCGAGGAGCTTTCCAAGCTCGCCAAGGACGTGGAGACCAAGGAGCAGATCGCTTCCACGGCCTCTATCTCGTCCGGCGACCAGGCCATCGGCGAGATGATCGCCGAGGCTATGGACAAGGTGGGCAAGGAAGGCGTCATCACCGTCGAGGAGTCCAACACCTTCGGCCTCGAGCTTGAGCTCACCGAGGGCATGCGCTTCGACAAGGGTTACATCGCCCCCTACTTCGTCACCGACCCGGAGCGGCTCGAGGCCGTCCTCGAGGACCCGTACATCCTCGTGGTGAACTCCAAGGTCACGGCGAACAAGGACATGCTGCCGCTGCTCGACAAGGTCGTGCAGTCCGGCAAGCCGCTGGTGATCATCGCCGAGGACGTGGAGGGCGAAGCCCTCGCGACCCTGGTCGTGAACAAGATGCGCGGGCTGTTCAAGTCGGTGGCCGTGAAGGCCCCTGGCTTCGGCGACCGGCGCAAGGCCATGCTCGGTGACATCGCCATCCTGACCGGTGGCCAGGTCATCAGCGAGGAAGTGGGCCTCAAGCTGGAGAGCGTCGACCTCGACGTGCTCGGCCGGGCTCGCAAGGTGGTCGTCACCAAGGACGAGACCACGATCGTCGACGGTGCGGGCGACGCGGACCAGATCGCTGGCCGGGTCAACCAGATCCGTACCGAGATCGACAACACGGACTCGGACTACGACCGCGAGAAGCTGCAGGAGCGGCTGGCCAAGCTGGCCGGGGGCGTGGCGGTCATCAAGGCCGGCGCGGCGACCGAGGTCGAGCTGAAGGAGCGCAAGCACCGCATCGAGGACGCGGTGCGCAACGCCAAGGCCGCGGTCGAGGAGGGTGTCGTGCCCGGCGGCGGCGTCGCGCTGCTGCAGGCGGGCCGGAGCGCCTTCGAGAAGCTGGACCTGTCGGGCGACGAGGCCACCGGCGCGCAGATCGTGCGCCGCTCGGTGGAAGAGCCGCTCAAGCAGATCGCGGTGAACGCCGGCCTCGAGGGCGGCGTGGTGGTCGAGAAGGTCAAGACCCTGCCCGCCGGGCAGGGCCTGGACGCCGCGACCGGCGAGTATGTCGACATGTTCAAGGCCGGCATCATCGACCCCGCGAAGGTCACCCGGTCGGCGCTGCAGAACGCGGCTTCGATCGCGGGCCTGTTCCTCACCACCGAGGCCGTGATCGCGGAGAAGCCGGAGAAGAACCCGGCCCCCGCCGCGCCCGGCGGCGGCGGTGACATGGACTTCTGATCCTTACGGAAGTCGAGTCAGCCGAACGGCCCGGGGTCTTCCCCGGGCCGTTCGTCC
>DATKFF010000385.1:0-2697 GCA_035511595.1 Solirubrobacteraceae bacterium
CGGACGACCTTCATCCCGGACAGGCTACCCCGAACTCGCTCGTTTGTCAGCCTGTGCGGCTCGCGGGGCGACGGCGTGCTGTCGACGTCGAACAGCGCGATCAGCGTGCCGCCCGGCCCGAGCACACGCTTGGCCTCCCGCAGCACCCGGTCGGGGTCGTCGACGAAGTCGAGGCTGTTGCGGGCGAGCACCACGTCGACGCTGCTGCTGAGCAGCGGGATCGCCTCGCCGCCGGTGGAGAGGTAGATCGCCGGCGAGTCGGGGATCATCAGCCCGCTGCGCCGGTAGGCCTCGGCCAGCGGATCGACGCCGATGCTGACCCGCGCCGGACACGCGTCCGGAAACCCGAGCGGCCCCGGCCCGATGTCGACCACGACCTTGCCCTCGAAGAACCCCGGATCCTCGATCGCCGCCTCACGCAGCACGCGGACGACCTCGGCGCGGGCGTGCTGCCAGCGGCGCGCGAGGTAGTCGGCCTCGGCGGGCTCACCGTCGAGCAGCTCGAGCACGTCGCCGGGATTGAACCCGCCGGCCTCGATGACCGGATGCCACTGCTCGACCCACCAGCGCAGCTGCGCGTCGTTCTTGACCTTGGTCGGGTCGCGGAGCCGGTGGCGCACGCCGAGCCGCTGTCTGATGTTCCTCACCCGCACGTCCTAGCATTTATCCCCTATGGGTGAGCTCTTCTCCTTCCCCAATCCCGTCAACGAGAAGGCGGCGCGCGTCGTCGCCGGGACGGTGATGCTCGCCGGGATCGTCACGCTCGCGACCGGCGCCTACTGGCTGCTGATCCCGATCGCCTATGGGTTCTGGGCGCGTGTCCTGACGGGGCCGACGCTCAGCCCGCTTGGGTGGACGGCGCAGAACGTGATCGCGCCGCGGCTTGGCGAGAAAAAGCCGGTGGCCGGACCGCCGAAGCGCTTCGCACAGGCGATGGGCGCCGCGTTCTCGACGCTCGCCTTGGTGTTCGGGCTGATTCTCGGTGACCACGGCGTCGCCGACGGGCTGCTGGCGGTGCTGGTCTTCTGCGCCGGGCTCGAGTCGATCTTCGCCTACTGCGTCGGCTGCAAGGCGTTCGCGGTGCTGATGCGGGTGGGGCTCGTGCCCGAGGAGATCTGCGCCGAGTGCGCGGACATCACGGAGCGGCTGCGGGCGGGACAGGCCGCTCGGCAGGCCCAGGCCTAGCCCGGCGGCCGTTACTCGCCGAACGCGAGCGCGGCACCGCGGAGGATGTCGTGCTCTGAGACCTCGACCTCGTGCAGGTCGAACAGGTCCAGGACTTCGATCAGGATGATCACCCCGGCGACGATCGTCGGCGCGCGGTCGGGGTGAAGCCCGGGGACCCGCCGGCGCTCCTCGAGCGGGATCGAGGCGAGGCGCTGAAGGATCTGCACGCACTCCTCGCGGTCGAGCCGGTAGCCGTGGACCTTGGCGGGATCGTAGGGGTCGAGCTCCTGCGCGATCGCCGCCACCGAGGTGGCCGTGCCCGCGACCCCGATCGCGTGCTGGACGGAACGGCGGTGGTCCTCGGGCACGGCGTCGCTCAGGATCTTCCGGACGTCCTGGCGCAGGTGCTCGAGCTCGTCCCCGGTCGGCGGGTCGGACTGGATGCAGCGCTCGGTCTGGCGCACGACCCCGGCCTGGGTCGAGACGTGGAAGCTCATCTCGTGCCCGCTCCCGATCACCAGCTCGGTCGAGCCGCCGCCGATGTCGAACACGAGCGTCGGCGTGCGGTCGTCGGGGTCGCGCTCGCTGGTCGCCCCGCGGAACGTGAGCCCCGCCTCCTCGTCGCCACTGAGGACGTGGGGGGTGATGCCGTAGCGCTGCTCGACGGTGTCGGCGAACTGACGCCCGTTGGCGGCGTCCCTGACGGCGCTTGTGAGGACCGCGACGGCGCGCTCGGCGCCGTGCTTGTCGATCAGCTGCTTGTACTCGTCGAGCGCCGCGTAGACGCGGTTCATCGCCTCCTCGTTGAGGCTCCCGTCGGCGTCGACGCCGGCGCCGAGGCGGGTGATCAGCGTGCGCCGCTCGAGCTCGTCGGTGACCCGACGCTGCTCGACGTCGCAGATCAGGAGCCGCGTCGAGTTGGTGCCGATGTCGACGACCGCGATCCGCATCGCTCAGGCGGGGACCGGGACCTGGTGGGGGAGGGGCAGGCCGTCGAGCCCGGCCAGCAGGTTGTCGACGGCGAGGTCGGCCATCCGCTCACGCGTGATCCTCGTCGCCGAGCCGATGTGCGGGACGACGATCAGGTTCGGCGCGGCGAGCAGTGGATCCTCGGGCGGCAACGGCTCGGGGTCGGTGACGTCAAGCGCGGCGCCGGCGATCGTGCCGTCGCCGAGCGCCTGCGCGAGTGCCCGCTGGTCGACCAGGCCCCCGCGCGCGGTGTTGATCAGGTACGCGCTCGGCTTCATCTTGGCGAGGAAGGCCGCGTCGACCAGGCGGCGGGTCTCCGGCGTCAGCGGCGTGTGCAGGGAGACGAAGTCCGACGCGCCGAGCAGCGCGTCCAGGTCGGCCTCGTCGCTGCCCGAGTCGGTGTGGAGCACCTGCATCTCGAACCCCTCCGCGCGGCGCGCGACCGCCTGTCCGATCCGCCCGAACCCGATCACCCCGAGCGTGGCGGCGTGGACGTCGGCGCCGAGGTTTTCGCCGGGCTCCCACGGACGCCAGTTGCCGGTGCGGACGGCGGCGGCCTCC
>DATKFF010000386.1:0-7054 GCA_035511595.1 Solirubrobacteraceae bacterium
GCAGATGCTGCTGGAACTGGAGGAAGCAAATGCGTTCGTCGTGTCGCTGGACGCTCGGCGCACCTGGTTTCGCTACCACCAGCTGCTGGCGGATTTCCTGCGCCTGGAGCTTCGCCGAACGTTGGCCGACGAGGTTCCTGACCTCCATCGCCGGGCCGCACGGTGGTTCGCTGACCAGGGGGATGTCGTCGAGGCCGTGCGACACACGCTCGCGGCAGGCGACTGGCCCGATGCGGCCCGGCTGGTTGCAGACCACTCGTTCAGGTGGGTGCTCGACGGGCAGGCGGGAACGATCAATGCGGTACTGCAGGCGTTTCCTGAGCGCGCGTCATCCGATCACCCTGATTTGGCGCTAGCCCACGCGGCGGCTGAGCTGAACCAGGGACGGTTGGAGGAGGCGGCCGCTCATCTGGCGCTGGCCGAGTCCTGCGTTCAGAGCGCTCCTCTGGCTCGCCGCCGCCGCCTGGCGGTGGCAATCGCCTCCTTGCGGTTGGGAATAGCCCGTCGTAACGGCCAGTTCAGTGAAGTCATCGAGCAAGCGAACCTGCTCGATGCTTCGGTCTCAGACGGATCGAGCGACCAGATCGCGATGGGTAGTGAGCTGCGGGGGGTCGCGCTGCTGAATCTAGGGATCGTCGAGATGTGGTCTGGGCGACTCACCGACGCGGAGCGGCACCTCTCTCAGGGAGCCGCGCTCGCCCGCACGATCGGCCGACCCTACCTGGAGGTCGCGTGTCGCGCGCATATGGGTTTCCCGTCAAAGCTGGTCTCCGTCGCGACAGCACGCGAGCGTAGCCGTCAGACGGTAGCCCTGGCCGAGCGTTATGGGTTGGACGATCGGCCGATACTCGCGCCCGCGCTTGGGACGGCCGGCGGCATGGCAATCTGGATGGGCGAGTTCGACGAGGGAGAGCGTTGGCTCCGCCGCGCCTGGGAGATCGCCGAGCCACACGCTGACCCGGCCGCCGCAGTGTTTCTGCATGTGGCGACAGGCATGTTGCGCGCCGGTCGCGGGCAGCATCGATCGGCACTCGAAGAATTCGCGGCGGCAGCGCGAGCGCAGTCGCTACTGACGGGGGTGCACGCTCTTGCACCGCGGATCACGGGATGGCTTGCCGCCACTCAAGCTCGCCTTGGAATGGGGGACGAGGCGCGAGCAACGCTTGCCGAATTCTCCGCCGAGCCCAGGCGAATCGGCGCCATTTACGAAGGCCAGATGGGTGCCATTTACAACGCTCGTGCAGTGATCTTTCTGACGGAGGGGGACCCCGCTGCAGCATTGGACGAGCTCGGAGGTGTTTTGGACGCCGCGCCCCCGGCCGTCCCCGTGTTCACGCTCGTTGAAACGCATCTGCTCGCTGGGATCGCGCACTTGGAGATGGGGGATCGAAGCGCAGCCGGTGCTGCGGCCGAGGCAGCGCTCGCGGTCGCCGAGCCGGACCGGCTGATGCTCCCGTTTGCGACGACCGAAGCCGCGCAACTGCTCGACGCGCTTCCGCGTCACGAAACGGCTCATGGTGCCCTGCTCGCCGACGTCGTCGACCTGCTTCAAGGCGAACCCGCCACGAGCGTCGACCGAGAGCGCCTATCGCAACCGGAGGAGCTCAGCCCGAGCGAGCTCCGGGTACTGCGGTTCCTGCCGACAAACCTGACGCGGCCCGAGATCGCGCAAGAGCTCTATGTCTCCGTCAACACGGTCAACACGCACATCCGCAACATTTACTCCAAGCTCGGCGCGCGCGATCGATCCTCCGCCGTTCAACACGCGCGCGAGCTGCGGCTCCTCTCAACCGGGCGCTCCTGAAGATCGCGGAGTAGCGCGAGCCGTATCCGCACACAATCACTAGATTCCGGCGTCGTCGGCTCACTAGGTCGGGCGGCACGATACTCACGTGCCCACACTCCCGGGCTTGTACACGATCCGGATCAGGGGCCGCCTCGGAGCTACCGCCCTGTCGGCCTTTCCCTCGATGGTGCCCGAGCTGAAGGGCAGCGAGACGGTGCTCACCGGCTTGCTTGTGGACCGATCCGCGGTGTTCGGCGTCCTTGCGCAGATCGAGGCGCTCGGCCTCGACCTGCTCGAACTCCGGCAAATCCGGGCGACACCGACATCGCACCAGACGACAGACCGAGGAGGGCTCGATGAGCGTAGTTGAGCTGGCAGCCAATCCTGCAGACCGGGCGGAGCCGAACCGCTGGGCCGCGTTGGCGCTGCTTAGCGTCGCGCAGCTGATGGTGGTGCTCGACGCCACGATCGTGAACATCGCCCTGCCGTCGGCGCAGAAGGCGCTCCACTTCTCGACGAGCGACCGCGAATGGATCGTCACGGCGTATGCACTGGCGTTCGGGAGCCTGCTGTTGCTGGGGGGCAAGCTCGGCGATCTGTTCGGGCGCAAGTGGACGTTCATCGTCGGGCTCGCGGGGTTCGCCGTCGTCTCGGCCATCGGCGGCCTCGCGACCTCGTTCTTCACGCTCGTGAGCGCGAGAGCTCTGCAGGGAGCGTTCGGCGCGCTGCTCGCGCCGTCAGCGCTGGGGCTGTTGACGGTCACCTTCGCGGGGAGCCCCGACCGCAACAAGGCATTCGGCATCTTCGGCGCGATCGCCGGTGGCGGGGCCTCGCTCGGCCTGCTGCTCGGCGGCATCCTGACGCAGGTGCTCTCGTGGCGCTGGTGCCTGTACGTAAACCTGGTGATCGCCATCCCGACAGCGATCTTCGCGCTGCGGCTGCTCGTCAACCACCGCGCGCCGGAGCGCGAGGGAATCGACATACCGGGGCTGCTCAGCGGTTCGCTCGGGGTGTTCGCGCTCGTATATGGCTTCTCCAACGCAGAGAGGCACTCCTGGACGGCCACCGCGACGATCGTCGCGCTCGCGGCCTCCGTGCTGCTGCTGATCAGCTTCGTCTTGATCGAGCGCCGCTCGAGCCACCCGCTGCTGCCACTGCACATCGTGCGGGACCGGGCTCGCGGCGGCGCGTACCTCTCGATCCTGCTCTCGGCGGCGGGGATCTTCGGCGTGTTCTTCTTCCTGACGTTCTTCCTGCAGCTGAACCTCCACTTCTCGCCGATCACGTCGGGCCTCGCCTTCCTGCCGCTGACGGCCGTGCTGGTGCTGACCTCGACCACCGCCCAGACTCGGGTGCTGCCGCGCACTGGGCCGAAGCCGCTCGTGGTCACCGGGATGGCGCTCGCCCTCGTCGGGATGTACCTGTTCACGCGCCTCACCCCGACCAGCACCTACGCCGCGAACGTCCTTCCAGGGCTGCTGGTCGTCGGCCTTGGGCTGGGTTGCATTTTCGCGCCCGCGATCGGGACGGCGACCCTGGGGGTGGAGCCGAAGGAGACCGGTGTCGCCTCGGCGGTCGTCAACGCCTGCCAGCAGATCGGCGGATCGATCGGGCTCGCGCTGCTTAGCACGATTTCGGCCAGTGCGACCGCCAGCTATGCCAAATCGCACGGCGCCGCGCGCGGGGTCGCTGACGCCGCAACGATCCACGGATACACCACGGCGTTCTGGTGGGCGGCCGGCATCTTCGCGATCGGCCTGCTCGTCGCGCTAGTCGTGCTGCCCTCGAAGGTCAGGACCGGCGAGTGCAGCCTGAGGAAGGCGCTCTCACGCGGGCTCGCGTACGCGCTTCATCTCCGCGAGCGCGCCGGCGGCGCCCCGGAGACCGACCCGGTGCCCGAGAGCGACGCCGTGCCCGCCGGCGCGGGAAGATCCGGCTGACCTACATGAGGACACCTTCGCTTCTGCCTTTCGCTATGCGGTAACGCTTTCTGCGGCGGCGAGATGCGCCGAGAGGAGCTGTCCGGCTCTGTCCAGCGCCACGGTCGCTTCGTCGAGGATTGCGGAATAGGCCTGGAAGACGTGGGGCACGCCAGGCGTGATATCCAGCGTGACCTCGACGTCGGCTGTGCCGGCTTGTCGCGCGAGGCGGACGGCGTCGTCGAGGAGAACCTCGTGGCTTCCGGCCTGGATGATCAGGGGCGGCAGCCCGGACAGGTCGGCGAATATGGGGCTGATGAGGGGAAGACCGGCGTCTTGTCCGGACGCGTAGTCGGAAATTCGGGGTTGGAGGCGTTCCCGGTTGAGCAGCGGGTCGACGTCGCTTTTTGTGTCCATCGTCATCCCGGACAGGGTGAGATCGACATACGGAGACATGACGAAGGCCGCGGCTGGCAGGGGCAGCCCGTGATCGCGGGCGTTGACCAGGGTCGCGACGGCGAGGCCTCCGCCGGCGGACTCTCCCGCGAAGGCGATGTCCGAAGGGGCGACACCGCTCTGCAGGAGGGCGTCATAGGCCGCAAGGGCGTCGTCAACCGCCGCCGGATATGGGTGCTCGGGGGCGAGCCGGTAGTCGACCGAGATGATCTTGGCGTCCGTCCGCCGGGCGATCTGCGAGGCCAGGCCAGCCGCGAGGAAGGCGTCAGATATCACGTACACGCCGCCGTGGAAGTAAAGAACGACGTGGCGAGGTTCGATTCCGTCGACTGTGACCTCGGCGGTGGGGACGCCGCCCAGAGCGGCTGCGGTCACGGTCACGTCAGCGGGCAGCGGCTGCGCCGATATCGCCTCTCGCAGCAGTCGCCGTTGCTCGCTGACAGCGCTGTCGGCGGGCAAGGCTGACCGCCGCAGGATTGCGTCGAGGGTCTCTTGCTGTTCGGTGCTCACGGAGGATCTCCCTTCGGTTGCGTTGGCTTGCCGGCGCTCCAGGCCAGTCTTGCCGCCAGGCAGGTGAGGAGGCATCCCCGGATCACAGTGATTCGCGCGACCGGAGCACCGTGGATTCGTGGCTGGGGAATCACCATCATCCGGTGAGGACAGCTCACCTGAGTCGGGGCGAACCTCCATTCCGTGCAACCGCGCCCGCAGGTTCCGCTCGAGGGAGGTCCCAGATGAAGCTTGTCGTCAACGGCGCCGACGTCGAGGTTGACGACCGCCACGCGAAGACCCCGCTGTTGTGGGTGCTCCGGGACGTCTTGGGCATGCACGGAACGAAGTTCGGGTGCGGAGCCGGCTTCTGCGCGGCGTGCACGGTGCTGATCGACGGGCGCAACCAGAAGTCCTGTCAGACGGCGACCGAGCGGGCGGTCGGAAAGGACGTCACGACGGTCGAGGGAGCCTCAGGCGCGGTCGTCGACGCGGTCCGCGACGCGTGGCACCAGCGCAACGTCGTGCAGTGCGGGTACTGCCAGCCGGGGCAGACGCTGGCCGCTGTGTCGCTGCTCGAGTCAGACCCGTCCCCCGACGACGCGAAGATCGACGAGTGGATGAGCGGGAACCTGTGCCGTTGCGGCACGTATCCGCGGATTCGGGCCGCGATCCACGACGCGGCTGACGCGGTGGCCGCGGGGACCGGCCCCGGTCCGATGACGGCGCCCCCGGAGCCGGAGGTACAGCGGCTGACGCCAGAGGAGGCGGCCGACCCCGTGCATCCCTACGTGCGGGTGCGCGAGGACGGGACGATCGTAGTGTTCTGCACCCAGATCGAGATGGGTCAGGGGATCCACACCGGGTTCGCGACCCTGGTGGCGGAAGAGCTCGACGCGGACTTCGACTCGGTTCGCGTGGTCAACGCCGCAAACGGAGGTGGCCCGCCGAAGGACGTGTACGGCAACCCGGACATTGGTGGGACGTTCCAGCTCACCGGCGCGTCCAATTCGATCAAGGGATCCTTCCCCCGCTACCGGCAGGCCGGCGCCCAGGCGCGGGCGCGCCTCGTGGCGGCGGCGGCCGAGGCGTGGCAGGTCCCGGTGACAGAGGTCGAGGTCGACCGCGGTGTGCTCTCTCACCCCAGTGGGAAGCGGGCAAGCTTTGGAGAGCTGGCCGCGCCGGCGGAGCAGCTGCCCGTGCCTGAGGATGTGCGCCTGAAGGACCCCTCGGAGTTCAAGTTGATCGGACACGAGGGGCTGCTGCGCGTCGATAGTCCCGGCAAGATCCTGGGCCAGACCGGTTTCACAATCGACGTGAGCGTCCCCGGGATGGTGACCGCCGTGGTGCTCCACCCGCCGCGGTTCGGGGCGACGGTCACCTCGGTGGACGACCAGGCGGCGTTGGCTGAGCCGGGGGTGATCGCGGTCGTCCCGATCGAGGAGGGCGTGGCCGTGGTCGCCGAGACCGTCGCGGATGCCCAGCGCGGTTTACGCGCGCTGAACGTGAGCTGGGATGACTCCGGCGCGGAGCGCCGCAGCTCGAGCGAGCTGCAGGCCGAGCATCTGCGGCTGCTCGACTCGGGCGAGAAGGCGGTGATCTCACGTGACGAGGGCGACGTCGACCAGGCGCTCGCAGGCGCGGAGGTGACGATCGACGCGCTCTACACGCTGCCGTATCTGGCTCACGCCGCGATGGAGCCCAACAACGCCGCGTGCCGGATGCGCGAGGACGGCACGCTCGAGGTGTGGGCGAGCACGGAGTCTCCGGAGTACACACGGATGGCGGCGTCCGAAGCCGGCGGGATCGAAAGGGACCAGGTCGAGGTTCACGTGACGTTCGCCGGGGGTTCGTTCGGTCTTCACAGCACCTCCACTCAGGATCCCACCACCGAGGCCGTGCACGTCGCGCGGGCGCTCGATTGGAAGCACCCGGTCAAGGTCCAGTCGGTGCGCGAGGAGGACTTCAAGACCGGCCGCTACCGCGCCATGGCCGTACACCGAGTGCGCGCCGCCGCCGACGCCGACGGGCACCTGACGGCGATACATCACGAGATGGTCGCCGAACCGACCTCGCCGAACATGCCATACGTCCGCGACGTGCTGTTCACCGGCGGCGTGGACCTCATGACGGTCACCGGCGTTGCCGACGGCCCATACGCATTCCCGAACTTCCGGCTCGCGTCGACCAACTTCGAGTCGGGTGTGCCGATCATGGTCTGGCGCTCGGTCGGCAACTCGCACACGGAGTTCGCGCGCGAGTCGGCGATCGACGAGCTCGCGACCGCTGCCGGACGCGATCCCGTCGACCTGAGGCGCGAGCTGCTCGTCGATAGCCCGCGGACACTTCACGCGCTGGAAGTCGCCGCCGAGCGCTCCGGCTGGGGCTCCCCCCTGCCGGAGGG